>JBGAOF010000037.1:0-13202 GCA_044221915.1 Solirubrobacterales bacterium | reverse complement strand
GCGGATCCGCGACCGGCTGCGGGAAATGTATGGCCGTCCCGTGAACGTGCCGGATCGCCGGCCGCTTGACAGTCTGATCCTCACCATCCTTTCCCAGGCAACCAGCGATGGCAACCGTGACCGTGCCTACGCCGGCCTCAAGTCCGCTTTCAGCGACTGGGAAGCGGTGCGGGATGCGCCCGAAGATGCGGTCGAGCAAGCCATCCGGCCAGGTGGTCTCAGCCGCCAGAAGGCCCCGCGGATCCAGGCGGTGCTGCGTGAAATCGAAAATCTTGACCTCGCCTGGCTGGAACAGGCTGACCGGGTCGAGGCGATGGAGTTCCTGACCGGCCTGCCCGGCGTCGGTCGCAAGACGGCGGCTTGTGTCCAGCTGTTCACCTGGGGCCGGCCGGAGATTCCGGTCGATGTCCATGTGTTCAGAATCGGCGGAAGGCTCGGCCTCTTTCGCCCCAACGCCGGTTTCGAGGAGGCCCATGACGAGTTGCTGGCCCTGGTCGATCCCGGGGATTCGTACGAGTTCCACATGAACCTGATCCGCCATGGCCGGGTACTGTGCCGGCCGGTACCGGCCTGTGGAGACTGCGCGCTCAGGCGGATGTGCCCCTACGGGCGGGGTCCGGGATCGGCAGCTTAGGACGCGAAGGTGGCCCGGGCGGGTAATATTCCCGCGTCCGGCATGAACAGGAAGCCCTTCGTCATATTCGGTCTCGTCCTCGTCCTCCTCGTCGTGGTGGTCCCGCTCTGGGCCTTCTCCCGCGACGGGAACGTTGCCAACAACGAAGGTGTCCCTTCCGAGGACACCACCGGCAAACAGCTTTTCCAGACCAACTGCGGCAATTGCCACACCCTTTACGCGGCTGGTACCGACGGCGATTTCGGCCCGAATCTCGACCAGAAGCTGTCACCGGCGGGTCCGCCCGCGGACAAGGCCGCGATCGACAGCATCAGGACGCAGGTGATGACCGCGCTCAAGGACGGGGCGGACAATCCCGATGTGCCCGGCCGGATGCCTCCCGGGATCGTCAGCGGCACCGTTGCCGACGAGATCTCCGACTTCGTCGCCCAGTACGCCGGCGAAGGCTGAGCCACAGCTCCCGCGAGCGCCTGGTTCCGAGGGGCGGGTTTCCCCTTCCGGCACCGCATCTTTCCGGTCCTGCACCGACCCTCTTGCCGATCTGACGTCGCTTCCGGCCACGGATCGGCCATTAACTTGACGTTGTGTAAGAAATCTAATATCCTGCGACTTAGATTTTCACCAATCACCGCATTCGCATGCGGTTGCTAACGATCAATTCAGGAGAAACAAGTGGGAAAGACAATTGGAATCGACCTCGGCACGACCAACTCGTGCGTTGCGGTCCTCGAAGGCGGCGAACCGACCGTCCTCGAGAACTCCGAAGGCGGACGCACCACCCCGTCGGTGGTCGCCTTCAACGACAAGGACGAGCGTCTCGTCGGCACCGTGGCCAAGCGCCAGGCGGTGATGAACCCGGAAAACACGATCTTCTCGATCAAGCGCTTCATGGGCCGCAAGGAAGCCGAAGTGAAGGAAGAGGAGACGATGATCCCGTACAAGGTCGAGGCCGGCCCGAACGGGGATGTTCGTGTTGACGTACGTGGCAAGCAGTACTCACCGCCCGAGATCAGCGCGATGATCCTTGGCAAGCTGAAAGCGGATGCCGAGGCAAAGCTGGGTGAAACCGTCGACTCGGCCGTGATCACCGTTCCGGCCTACTTCAACGACGATCAGCGCCAGGCAACCAAGGACGCGGGCAAGATCGCCGGGCTGGACGTCAAGCGGATCATCAACGAACCTACCGCCGCTTCCCTGGCCTACGGACTGGACAAGGAAGATGAAGACCAGACCATCCTCGTCTTCGATCTCGGTGGCGGCACCTTCGATGTCTCCGTGCTGGAGATCGGCGACGGCGTCTTCGATGTGAAGTCAACCGCCGGTGACAACCACCTCGGGGGCGACAACTTCGACAAGGCGATCGTCGACTGGCTGGTCGCCGAGTTCAAGAAGGACCAGGGAGTCGACCTGGCCGCCGACAAGAACTCGCTGCAGCGGCTCTACGAAGCGGCCGAAAAGGCCAAGATCGAACTGTCTTCCGCCCAGGAGACGCAGATCAACATCCCGTTCATCACGGCAGTCGAAGGCCAGCCCAAGCACCTCGACATCAAGCTGACCCGTTCGAAGCTCAACGAGCTCACCTCGGAGCTGCTCGACCGGGTTGTCGGGCCGGTCAAGCAGGCGCTCAGCGACGCCGACTCCGCGGTCGACCACGTGGTCCTGGTCGGCGGCATGACCCGCATGCCCGCGGTGCGGGAGAAGGTGACGGAGCTGACCGGCAAGGAGCCGCATCAGGGGGTCAACCCTGACGAGGCCGTCGCGGTAGGCGCAGCCATCCAGGCCGGTGTCCTGGCCGGCGATGTCAAGGATGTGCTGCTGCTCGACGTCACGCCGCTCACCCTCGGCATCGAGACCAAGGGTGGCGTCATGACGAAGCTGATCGAGCGGAACACGACGATCCCGTCCCGCAAGTCGGAGGTCTTCTCGACCGCCGAGGACAACCAGCCCTCGGTCGAGATCCATGTCCTCCAGGGCGAGCGGGAGATGGCCGCCTACAACAAGAGCCTCGGCAAGTTCCAGCTGACGGGGATCCCGCCCGCACCTCGGGGCATGCCACAGATCGAGGTTACTTTCGACATCGATGCGAACGGCATCCTGAACGTGACCGCGAAGGATCTGGGCACCGGCAAGGAACAGAAGATCGAGATCAAGTCCGGTTCCGGCCTTTCCGATGACGAAATCCAGGGCATGGTCACCGACGCCGAAGCCCACGCCGACGACGACCGCAAGCAGCGGGAGCTGGCTGAAGCGAGGAATGTCGGCGAGAACGCCGCCTACACCTCGGAGAAGCAGCTGACTGACCTCGGCGACAAGATCGACGGAGCCTCGAAGACCGAGATCGAAGACAGGATCGCGGCCCTGCGCGGCACTCTGGAATCGGAGGACACCGAAGACATCAAGGCGAAGACCGACGAGCTCCAGGCCGCCTTCCACAAGGTGTCCGAGCAGGTCTACCAGGCCGCGCAGGCGGAACAGGTTGCCGGGGCCGAAGGCGCCGCCGAGTCCGGGGGCTCCACTGCGGAGGACGAGGAGGTCATCGACGCCGAAGTGGTTGACGAGGACGAATCCAAGTGACCGAAGAGCCGGAAACCAGGGCCGACCAGCCCGAGGTGGAGGAGGTCGTCGACGCCGGACCGGTGTCGGCGGCCGACCCGGCTCCGGAAGTCGGGGAGTCGGCTGAAGCGACCGTCGAGAGCGACCTGAACGCCCTGGTCGAGGAGGCCCGCAGCCAGCGGGACGAGTACCTTGACCTGGCGCAGCGGACCAAGGCTGATTTCGAGAATTACCGCAAACGGATGGCTGCCGAAAGCAAGGTCCAGATCGAGCGGGGCCGGCTTGAGGTCGTTTCCGGGCTGATTGAGGCGGTTGACAACCTGGAGCGGGTTTTGGAAGCGGCCGGCATCGAGCGGATCTCGGCGCTGGAGGCAGGCCTGCCGGAAGACGTGCCGGTGACGGAACAGGGCGTGATCGTCGCCTACCGCGACCTGGTCGGCATCCTCGCCCGGGCCGGGGTCGAGGCATTCGACTCCAAGGGTCAGGCCTTTGACCCCAACCTTCACGAGGCCCTTCAGGCCCTGCCGGCGGAAGGCGTCGAGGCCGGTGTGGTGATCGAAGAGATGCAGAAGGGCTACCGGGCCGGTGAGAACGTGATCCGACACGCCCGGGTCGTAGTCAGTCAGTGAACAATCCCCCAAGAATCCCCGAATCGTCCGGGGAGGTGAGAAGAAATGGCAAGTGATCTTTACGGAGTGCTCGGTGTCAGCAAGAAGGCATCGCAGGAGGAAATAAAGAAGGCCCACCGCAAACTGGTGAGGCAGTACCACCCGGATCGCAATCCCGACGACAAGCAGGCCGAGGACAGGTTCAAGGAGATCCAGGCCGCCTACGACATTCTGGGCGACGAGGAGAAGCGCAAGGAGTACGACTCCGGGGGTGGCATGTTTGGCGGTTTCGGCTCTGGCGGGGGCAGTCCGTTCGGCCAGGGTGGCGCCCAGGGCAGTCCGTTCGGCCAGGGTGGCCCGAGTGGTTTTGGCGACCTTTTCTCGACGATCTTCAGCCGCGGAGGTGGCGAGGCGGCCGGTCCGGAACGGGGCCGCGACCTCGAGACGGATGCCCGCATCTCGTTTGACGACGCGATGTCCGGCACCCAGCTCACGGTGACAATCCCGAAATCCGAGCGCTGCCCAACCTGCAGCGGCTCCGGTGCCGAGCCCGGAACCAGCCCCGAAACCTGTCCCCGCTGCGACGGACGCGGCGTCGAGGCACAAGGCCAGGGATTTTTCTCGATCAGCCAGCCCTGCCCGCAGTGCCAGGGGACCGGCCAGATCATCCCCAGCCCCTGTCACACCTGTGGCGGTTCGGGCCTGACCCACCAGACAAAGCGTTACAAGGTGAACATCCCGGCCGGGGTCAGGGACGGCACCCGGATCAGGGTGGCCGGCAAGGGCGAGGCCGGTGTCCGCGGCGCACCCTCGGGCGATCTGTTCGTGACGATTCAGGTGGCACCGTCGCCGGTGTTCAAACGGCTCGATGACGGCAACCTCGAAGTCGAAGTTCCGATTTCGGTTGCCGAAGCCATGCGAGGCGGCACGATTGAGGTGCCTACCCTTTCCGGAACCAAGCGGATCCGGGTGAAGGCCGGTACCCAGAACGGGGCAATCCAGCGCCTGCGCGGCGAGGGCCCGCCCAAGGCGGGCGGAAAGAACCGTGGCGACATCCGCTACCGGTTGAATGTGGTCATCCCCAAGGAGCTCACAGATGATCAGCGACGGGCGGTGGACCAGCTTGCCGAGACCCTGAACGGCGAGGATCCCCGGGCCGAGCTGCTGCGCCGGGCAAAAGCGAAGGCGGGTCCGTGATGGCCGGTCAGCCGGGGGGGCAACCCGAGAGCCGGCGGATCGAAACCAGCCGGATTGAGGTCACGGTTGACGAGGACCGCGGCGTCTTCATGATCTCGGTCGCTGCGGAATTGGCCGAGATGCACCCGCAGACGCTGCGGATCTACGAAGCCCGCGGGCTGATCACCCCGAAGCGCTCACCGAAGAACACGCGGCTTTACTCGCAGCGGGACGTCGAGCGCCTCAAACGGATCCAGCAGATGACCAACGAGGAGGGCCTCAACCTGGCCGGGGTCGAGACCGTCCTGGCGATGGAAGCACGAGTCGAGACGATGCGAAGCGAGCTGGAGGCGATGCGCCGCCGCACCCACGAGCTCGAAAACCAGCTGACCGAAGAGATGGCCCGGGTCCACGACCGCCTCCACACCGAGATCGTCCCCTACGGCGCCTACGAACCCGAACCACCGGTTCGGGTTCCGATCCGCAGGCGCCACGACTGACCCCGTCGGGTCAGGGTTGACGGACTCCGGGTCCGCTGGACAGCACCGGCAGCCGAACCGAGATGGCAGAAGTGGGCAATTATCGCCGACTTTCGCCTTGTCGATTAGTAATTGCGGGCCCTGACGGGTTTCACAGGCGCGGAACGGGGTGCGGTGCGGGGTGCGGTGCGGGGCGCGGGGTGCGGGGTGCGATGTGGTGCGGGTGCCGGAACATGAGTTTGCGCTGCCTGGAGCCAAACCTGACCTAAGTGCATATCACTTAGATTTCTTGACATTGCGGATGTAGGCATGTACTATTCGCCTCGTGCAACCAGACCGATTCACAGCCAAATCCCAAGCGGCGATCCAGACCGCCCAGCGGCTCGCCGCTGCTTCCCGGAATCCCGAAATTACGCCGGCCCACCTGCTCGTCGCCCTGCTTGAACAGGAGGACGGCCTGGTTCCGGCGGTCCTGACCAAGCTTGGGGCCGACCTGGCCTCGATCAGGAGCCACGCGCGCCAGGCAATGGCCGGCCTGCCGACCTTGGGCGAGGGAGCGGCCGCGGACCCCAGGCCATCCTCGGCACTCTCCGAGGTGCTGCACCGCGCCGAAGGCGAAATGGCCCAGATGGGCGACGAATTTGTTTCCACGGAACACCTACTGCTGGCGATCAGCGATTCGAAGTCGCCCGCTGCCGATGTCCTGCCGGAACGGAGCTCGCTGAGCAAGGCAATCGGCGAGGTCAGGGGACCTCACAAGGTGACCTCTCCCAACCCGGAAGACCAGGTTCAGGCGCTGGAGAAATTCGGCCGGGACCTCACCGCCGACGCCGTGAGCGGGAAGCTCGACCCGGTGATCGGTCGCGACGAGGAAGTCCGCCGGGTGATCCAGGTGCTTTCTCGCCGGACCAAGAACAACCCCGTGCTGATCGGCGAACCCGGGGTCGGCAAGACTGCGATCGTCGAAGGACTGGCCCAGCGCATCGTCTCTGGCGACGTGCCGGAGAGCCTGCGTGACCGCCGGGTGATCGCCCTCGACATCGGGGCGCTGCTGGCCGGCTCCAAATATCGCGGCGAGTTCGAGGAACGGCTCAAGGCCGTGCTGACCGAAGTCCAGGACGCCGAAGGGCAGATCGTTCTGTTTCTCGACGAGCTCCACACAATCGTCGGGGCCGGCGCCGCCGAAGGCGCGGTCGATGCTGCCAACCTGCTCAAGCCGATGCTTGCTCGCGGAGAACTGCGGGCAGTCGGCGCCACCACCCTTGACGAATACCGCCAGCACATCGAAAAGGATGCAGCCCTGGAGCGGCGCTTCCAGCCGGTCATGGTCGGTGAACCCGATGTGCCGGACACGATCGCGATCCTGCGCGGTCTGAAGGAGCGATACGAGGTACACCACGGAGTCCGAATCGCCGACTCGGCAATCATCGCCGCAGCGACCCTTTCCGAGCGCTACATCGCCGACCGGTTCCTGCCCGACAAGGCGATCGACCTGATCGACGAGTCCGCCTCAAGGCTGAAAATCGAGATCGACTCGATGCCAACCGAAATCGACGAGGTCGAACGGCGGATCCAGCAGCTCGAAATCGAACGGGAGGCGCTGAAAGCGGAGACCGACGAAGCCTCACAGGGCCGGCTGGACACGCTCGAGGAAGAGCTGGCCGGACTGAACGAGACCTCCTCGGCCATGAAGGCACGCTGGCAGACCGAAAAGGGGCTGATCGAGCAGATCAAGGAGGCGAAAGCACGCCACGAGGAAGCCAGCCGCGAAGCCGAACGGGCCGAGCGCGACGCCGACCTCGAACGGGCGGCCAGGCTGCGCTACTCGGAAATACCCGAGCTTGAGAAGCAGGTCGCCGACGCGGAAACCAGGCTTACGGAGCTTCAGGCCGAAGGCGGGACGATGCTGACCGAGGAGGTGACCGAACAGGACGTTGCCGAGGTGGTCGCGAAGTGGACCGGAATCCCGGTCACCCGCCTGATGGAAGGCGAAGTAGAGAAGCTGGTCCACATGGAGGAGCGGCTCCACGACCGGGTTATCGGCCAGGACGAAGCAGTCGATGCGGTTGCCAATGCCCTGCGGCGGTCAAGGGCCGGCCTTTCCGACCCGGACCGGCCGATCGGCTCCTTCCTCTTCCTCGGGCCGACCGGGGTCGGCAAGACCGAGCTGGCCAAATCCCTGGCCGAATTCATGTTCGACACCGACCAGGCGATCGTCCGGCTGGACATGTCCGAGTACATGGAGAAGCACACGGTGGCCCGGCTGATCGGGGCACCCCCCGGCTACGTCGGCTACGAAGAAGGCGGCCAACTGACCGAAGCGGTCCGCCGCCGTCCCTACGCGGTCGTGCTGCTTGACGAGATCGAGAAGGCCCATCCGGATGTTTTCAACACGCTGCTCCAGTTGATGGACGACGGGCGACTGACCGACGGTCAGGGCCGAACGGTCAGCTTCACCAACACGGTGCTGATAATGACCTCGAATGTCGGCAGCCAGGAGATCGCCAGTGAAAGCGTCGACGAGAAGATCAGGGAAAGGGTCATGGAGGTGCTGGAATCCACCTTCAAGCCGGAATTCCTGAACCGGATCGACGACACCGTCATCTTCCATCGCCTCTCCAAGGATGACATCGCGAAGATCGTTGACATCCAGGTTGCGGGACTGACCAGACGGGTCGCGGAGAAGGACATCTCACTCGAACTGACCGAAACCGCTCGGACCCTTCTCGGGAATCTTGGCTACGACCCGACCTACGGAGCCAGGCCCCTCAAACGAGTGGTCCAGAAGCAGCTGGTTGATCAGCTCGCCCTGAAGATCCTCGAAGGCGAATTCGGTGAGGGCGACTCAATTCTGGTCGACGCAGCCGAAGGGGAACTGGTCTTCACCCGGGGTTGAAGGAGCTTTTGGCTCCCTGACTGAGAGTCCCGGTGATACTTCGGGATGCAGAATCGCGCCCGGCTTAGCGCTCCTTTAGGTCTCCTTACGGGTTCCCGTACTACCCTTGCAGGCTCCGCGCATGGCCTCAGGGAGGGCATCCGGAACGGAAAGTCCAAGATGCGAGATCAGCAGCAAGACAACTGGCAGGAATACGGCAAGGCGCCGGGCAGGATCCTCTGGCCAATCCGGCGGATCGGCCATTTCCTGGAGAAGTTCCTTCTCTGGCCGATCGCGGATTCCTTCCGGAAGGTCAGAAACGGGTTGCGGTATCGAAGCCCGTTCGCATACATCGCCGCCACCCTGATGGTCACGGTTACCGCCGGTGCGGTGGCTGCGGCCGTCTATTTCTACAAGCAGTCCGAGAAGGGGACCAGCGAACCGGTCGTCGCCGAGACCGCCATCCCCACGGAGACGGTGGTGCCACCGATACCGACTCCGACTCCGGTTCCGACCCAGACCGAGGACACCACCCCTGATTCCGGCAGCACCAAGACCACCCTCCAGGGCGTGGTCCCGAGCTTCACCACCTCCGGCAGGCAGAAGAACAGCAAGAAGGCAGCTAACCCGGGTCTACCTGCCACGGTGGTTCGCCCCGCGCCTGCCCCGAAGTCACCTCCGCTGAAGGTCGCGCACCGTTTCGCGACAACCTTCGTCGGCTACGAGATCGGTGAGAAGAATGCCGCCCGGGGCTTCACCCGCACGGCAACGCCCGGCCTCGCCAAAGACCTCAGGAGAAACCCGCCGAAGCTGCCTTCGGCGGGGCAGATTCCGAAAGCGACCGTTGTGAACGTCGTGGGTGGCAAGAAGAACGGAAACCGGATGGACGTGAGTGTCGCCCTGATGCGCACCGGAGCCGCCAGCGAATTGAGGCTGACCCTGACCCGGAAGAAAGGCAACGGCTGGCTGGTCAGCCAGGTTCGGGGGTAAGGCAAAGTGGGGAGGTTCAGAACAGCTCTCGCGACGATCTCCGTCGGTGCCCTGCTCGCGACCGGCCACGCGGCCAGCGCCGAGGGCGCGACCCCGATCACCGACGAGCCCGCCGCGACCTCGCCCCAGGGTGGCGCCACCCCTTCCGGGCCGACCGAACCGACCGGTTCCACCGGGCCGACCAGCCCGGGGACAGGAAACGGCACCGGTTCCGGGGGCAGCAAGGGCCCGGGCAAAAACGGCGGTTCCGGCAAGGGAGACAAGGCAGGCGGCGGATCCGGCAACGGCGGGAAGGCCGGCCAGGGCAAGGACGAAAAGCCCCAGGCACCCGACCCGACGGGCGGTGATTCGGGCGCGGCCGGGGAGATCATCCCCGAAACGGACAACCCCCTTTCGGCCGAAATCACCACCAGTCCCGGACTCGGTCTCTCCGGTGATTCAACTCCTGTGCCGGCCTGCGACGGCAGCGCCGGACCACCGCGCAACCTGATCCCGATCTACATCGAAGCGGCCCGCAAGTACAACCTCGGCGAGCGGGGACCACAGATTCTTGCGGCGATCAACTCGATCGAAACCGACTTCGGGCGGCTCAACGAGGTGACTTCCTACGCGGGAGCGATCGGCTGGATGCAGTTCATGCCTTCAACCTGGGACATGTACGCGACCGACGGTGACGGTGACGGCAAGACCGACCCCTACAACCCTCACGATGCGATTCACGCCGCAGCCCGTTATCTGCAGGCCGCCGGTGCGCCCGCCGACTGGTATGACGCAATCTGGGCCTACAACCACGCCGACTGGTATGTGCAGGATGTGCTCGACAAGGCGGCCTGTTACGGCGCCCTCGAGGACACGGTGGAAGCCGAGGAGAAGCTGACGACCTACGTCTGCCAGGCATCGGACGCGCGGGTTCTCGAGATCCCGAACTACTACATGCGCGGCTTCGAGGAGGCGGCCTCCCGTTACGAGCTGGGCAAGCGGGGAATCTGGGTCCTCGCTGCGGTCGCCCGACTCGAGTCCGACTACGGACGCGGAATGACCCCGCGGCAACTCAAGGAAAGCGGGCCGATGGGCCTGGACCGCGATGAATGGAAGAAGTACGGAGTTGACGGCGACGGCGACGGTTACGTCGAACGCGACGAGCCATGGGACGGCATCGCGACCTTCGCCCGCATGATGTGGGCGAACCCCACCCTCGAAGCGGGGCTCTTTGAACACAACCACGCCACCTGGTATGTCGAAGCGGCGATTCAGGATGCCGGCCGGATCGCTGGCGACTGTGACACCACGAAGACCGACTGGAATATCGCCTACCCGATACCGACCAACTCGACCGAGATCAACTGGGACAACCTCCAGGTGCTGAACCCGACCGCGCAAAGTGACATCCAGGACGGGCTGATCGACCCGCGCGTCGTCAACCTGCTGGCAATCCTCACCCAGAAGTACAGCCTGCTGCTCTCCTCGCTGAGGTCCGACCACAGCATGATGACCGCCTCGGGAAATGTCTCCAACCATTACGGCGGCCGGGCCATGGACATCGCCGCGGTGAATGGCGTCGCCTGCACCGACCAGTCGGAGGACAGTCCCTGCACCGAGGTGATCCGCCTGCTGGCCTCACTGCCCGAGGGCGTGAAGCCGACCGAGCTCATCTACGGATGGGACGTCGACGGTGCCGGGCCCGCATTCGCCCTTTCCGACCATCAGGATCACATTCACGCCGGCTTCGGGCCCTGACCCGCCGCTTCGTACTTGCGACCGGAGTACGATCTGCCCAATCCGAGCGGGAGGTTTCCATGAGCGAGAAGATTTCCAGACGTCGCCTGGTCCAGGTTGGTGCCGCGGCCGCAGCCGGGGCGGCCGTGCCCGGTGCCGGAGCCGAAGCCCGGAAACCGGACCCGAAGAACCGCCGGCGACGGAAGCCGCTTCAGGATGTGGTCGTGGTCGGAGCCGGGCTGTCCGGTCTGATGGCCGCCCGCAAACTGGCGGCGAAGGGCCGGAAGGTCACGGTTCTCGAAGCCCGCGGGAGAGTTGGTGGCCGAACGCTCAGCCCCCGGGCGGGCGGTGCCACCATCGACGTTGGCGGGCAGTGGACCGGACCGACCCAGGACAGGCTCGCGGCGCTGGCCGGCAAACTCGGCGTGGAAACCTTCAAGACCCACTGGGAGGGGCAGGCCGTGTACCGCCGCAGCGGCAACCGGACGCTTTTCAATGTGAGCTCTCCGATCCCCCCGGACCCGGATGCCGCGGAGACCCTCGGCTTTGTCCTCCAGCTTGAAAACCTCGCAGCCGGAATCTCCCGTTCCGCACCATGGAGCGACCCGAACGCGGAGATCTACGACGGTCAGACCTTCGAGACCTACAAGCTCGCCAACACCAGCGGTGAAGGTGCCCGCTTCCTGACCGATCTCGCTACGAACTCGGTCTGGGCATGCGAACCGCGGGATATTTCCCTGCTTCACTTGCTTCACTACATTTCGGCCGCCGGGAATGAAACCACGCCGGGCAGCTTCATCCGGCTGACCTCGACGACCGGCGGCGCCCAGGAATCGCGCTTTGTCGGTGGCTCACAGCAGATTTCGCTCCGCATGGCCCGGCAGCTCGGGACCCGGGTGATCCTCAGCGCTCCGGTCCGGCAGATCCGCCAGGAAAGGGGTATCTGCCATGTGGTCAGTGACCGCGGCACCTGGAGGGCCCGCCAGGTGATCGTCAGCACACCGCCGGCGGTCAGCGCATGCATCGACTACCGGCCGGCCCTGCCGGCCGACCGGGCCCAGTTGCTCCAGCGGTTCCCGCAGGGCAACGTGATCAAGGCGCAGGCGATCTACCGCAAGCCTTTCTGGCGCGAGGAGGGGCTCTCCGGTTACGTCAATTCCGATGTCGGACCGGTGAAGCTGATGTACGACAACTCACCCGCCGACGGCTCTGCCGGGGTATTGCTGGGGTTCATGGAGGGCCAGGATGCGCGCGTGGCCGCTCGGATGAGCCCCGCCGCCCGCAAGGCAGCCGTACTCGACAACTTCAAGGAGGCGATCGGTCCGGCAGCGGCTACACCGAAAGCCTACGTGGAGATGAACTGGGCAAACGAGGAATGGACCCGGGGTTGCTACGGGGGATTCCTTCCCCCCGGCGCCTTGACCGGCTTTGGGCAAGCCCTGCGCCGGCCCCACGGCCGGATCCACTGGGCCGGCACCGAACACGCGGAAATCTGGACCGGATATATGGAGGGCGCCCTGCGTTCCGGTGAAGCCGCGGCCGCGGCCGCCCTGGCCCGGCTTTAGGCGCGCAGAGTCTTTTCCTGGAGTTTGCGGCAGGCCTCCAGGGCGTCCCAGCCGTCGCCGCCGGAAGTGAGCCGGGAAGGATCGCCGAAGATCTCCCCGGCGGCGATCCCGGAACGCAGATTGCGGCCGGCCGCCGCCGACGCAGCGTCAACTCCCCCGGACATCACGCCGACGATGCCGTGGCCGCGGCGACTGGAGGCCCCACCGAGAATCAGGCCTTCAACGGGAGTCCGGCATTCGATCCGAAGTGGCCCGAACTGGTCGGTGGCCAGCTCGATTCCGTAGGAGGAGCCACCGCTCGAAAGCGTGTATCGGGTCTGGGTCATCGGAGTTGACGCTTCCTGCCAGAGGATGTGGGATTTCAGTTCCCCGAGCTGCTCTTCGGCCCGCTCAATCAGCTGGCGGGTGATCCGTTCCTTGACTTCACGGTAGGCGGGCTGCTTGCTGTACTTGACATCGGAGTTTTCATCCACACCCCAGGCATCGGGGTCCGGGGTGATCCAGGTCATCAGCTCAACGGTTGAGCACCCGGGTGGGGCGTGACCTTCATGGCCGGGATCCTTGGCGCTGGCCGAGGAAATGTAGACCGGCGGGTCGGGATCAAAC
>JBGAOF010000036.1:0-13229 GCA_044221915.1 Solirubrobacterales bacterium | reverse complement strand
CGGGGCGATCGTGCTGGGCATCGATCCTTCGGAAGCGGTTGCCGGCCTGGCTGACGCGGGCAGGGTGCCGGGCCGGTTCGAGCCGGTCGACGAGGGCCAGGAGTTTGCCGTCCTGGTTGATTACGCCCACACACCGGACTCGGTCGAGAATGTGCTTCGGGCCGCTCGGGACCTGACGTCCGGGCGGCTGATCGCGATTGTCGGGGCCGGCGGGGACCGGGACCGGGCCAAGCGCCCGCTGATGGGCCGGGCCGGCGCCGAATTGTCTGACCTGGCGGTGATCACTTCGGACAATCCGCGATCCGAAGACCCGGCGCGGATCATCGAGGACATCTTGGCCGGGATCGAAGACCCGGAGGCGGTGGTGGTCGAACCGGACCGGGACGCGGCGATCGGCCTGGCGATCAGGGAAGCCGGTCCCGGGGATACGGTCGTGATCGCCGGCAAGGGTCACGAGCAGGGCCAGGAGTTCGAGCACGGCCGAAAGATCCCCTTCGACGATCGTGACGTTGCCCGCCGGCACTTGCGTGAGATAGTCGGGGTGTCGGCTTGATTGAGCTTTCGACCGAAGCGATCGCCGAGGCGATGGGCGCGGGTATTTCCGCCCGCGGAAGCGGCGGCGCCCCCGGGAGGGCCGAGATCGATTCACGCCAGGTCAGGGGTGGCGAGCTTTTCTTCGGGCTGACCGGCGGGCAGAGCGACGGCGGCGCGCATGCCGAAGCTGCACTTCGTCAGGGAGCCTGGGGGGTCGTGCTGACTCCCGCAAGGGCGGCTTCGCTGGCTGACTCCGGGGCTTTCGTGTTTTCCAGCGAGGACCCGCTGCTCTCGCTTCAGATGCTGGCCCTGGCCTGGCGCCGCAAGCTGGCCGCGACGGTCATCGGGGTGACCGGCTCGGTCGGCAAGACCTCGGTGAAGGACATCACGCGGGCCCTGCTTCCCGGCGAAGTTCATGCCTCGGCCGAGAACTTCAACACCGAGATCGGCCTCCCCCTGACGATCCTGGAAGCGCCTGCCGGAACTCGGACCCTGGTTCTGGAGATGGCGATGCGCGGACCGGGGCAGATCGCAGAGCTCGCTGCGATCGCCGAACCGGACATCGGGGTGATCACCAACGTCGGACCGGTCCACGTGGAGCTGCTCGGGTCCGTAGAGGCGATCGCCGCGGCCAAAGCCGAGCTGATTTCCGGACTGAGGTCCGGTGGTTCCATGATTGTTCCCTTCGAAGGTGGGCACCTTGAACCCCATCTGGAGGGCCTCGCCGGACCGGTCCGGTTCGGCGGGCAGGGGGATGTCCGGGTGGAGGAGGCGACGGTGACGGCCGGTGCCACCCGGGCCCGGATCGCAACTCCCGGGGGGACCGAGGTGTTCGAGTTCCCCTTCGCGGAACCTCACAACCTGCTCAACGCGCAGGCGGCCATCGGTGCCGGAGTGGCGGCCGGATTCGCGCCGGCCGAGCTTGCCGCAAACACGGGCAGGATCGCCTTTTCCCGCTTCCGCAACGAGCACATCGACCTTGGTGAGCGGGGCCTGATCGTCAACGACTGTTACAACGCGAACCCGGTCTCGATGCGTGCTGCCCTGGAATACCTCGCCGGGATCGACCGCCCACGCAAGCTGGCGGTACTGGGATTGATGGCGGAACTCGGGCCCGATGAGGTCCGGTTCCACGAGGAAATCGGCGGCTTGGCGCGTGAGCTCGGAATCGAAGTGATCGGAGTTGGTGACCTTGCCCGCTCCTATGATCCCGACCTGAAGGCGGGCAATCCGGACGAGGCGACGCGGCTGCTCCGTGAACGTCTCGGCCCCGGGGTGGCTGTACTCATCAAGGGCTCGCGGGCAGCCGGCCTCGAACGGGTGGCCGAGACGCTCACCTCGGTTGACGGGGGCGCTGCCTGATGGGCGAAATGGTGATCGGGGCGATGGCCTCGATGTTGATCTGCCTGTTTCTCTCCCCGCGATTCATTGATTTCCTGCGTAGCCGGGAGTTCGGCCAGAACATCCGCGAGGAAGGACCGGCCGGACATCAGACCAAGGCGGGGACACCGACCATGGGCGGGTTGATCATTTTCACCGCGATCATCGTGCCGTTCCTGGTGCTCTCGGAAAGGGACGCGGCCGCGATGACCGTTTTCGGGGTTGCCCTGGGCTGCGCGGCACTCGGTTTCGCCGACGACTACATAAAGATCATCAAGCGACGGTCGCTGGGGCTGCCGGGGCGTTACAAGCTGCTCGGCCAGGTCCTGCTGGCGCTCATCCTGTGGTGGGTGGCGCGACATGAGGTCGGGTTGGAGCCGGTGATCCACTTTCGCATTGCCGATCTCACCTGGGATATCGGGCCGGTCGCATATTTCATCCTCGTCTTCCTGGTCCTGGCCGGGGCCACCAACGGCGTCAACCTGACCGACGGCCTCGACGGCCTCGCCGCCGGATCGAGTGCAATCGTGCTGCTGGCCTACACCGCGATTTCCTATGTGACGGTCGGCCAGCACGATCTTGCCCTGTTCGCGGTCTGCCTGGTCGGTGGCTGCATCGGTTTCCTCTGGTTCAACGCCTTCCCCGCAACGATTTTCATGGGCGATACGGGGTCGCTGGGCCTGGGCGGCGCGATCGGGGCGCTGGCCGTGCTGACCCAGACCGAGGTGCTGCTGATCGTGATTGGCGGCATCTTTGTGATCGAGGCTCTTTCGGTCCTGATCCAGGTATTCAGCTTCAAGGCTTTCGGGCGCCGGGTGTTGATGATGGCGCCGCTCCACCACCATTTCGAGATGATGGCCTGGTCGGAGACCAAGATCATGCTCCGCTTCTGGATCATCGCCGCCGTCTGCTCGGGTATCGGCTTCGCGATCTACCAGCATTCGATCGGGCGCTAGGCCAGTCGGGCATAGTCAGTGGGTTCCGGTCTGGTCCTAACCGGATCCCGGTCCCGAGGCAGGTAATCGGCTTCCGGCGGGGAAGATCTTCAGGTGGAATATGTCCGCTCATCGAAGGCCCGCCCGGCGCTGCCCAAGGGGCCCTTCCTGGTGGTCGGGCTGGCACGTTCCGGGGTCGCTGCCGCCCGGGCCCTGAATGCCCTCGGCCAGGACGTTTTCGGGGTGGATTCCGGTGAGCCGGAAGGTCTTCGGCAGCTTCAGGAAGCGGGTATTGGTTTCGAGGGCTCTGTCAGCGGCATCGAACGCCTCGAAGGGATCGCTACCGTGATCAAGAGTCCGGGAGTGCCCTGGTCCGCGGAGGTGATCGCCGAAGCCCGGCGCCGCGGCATCGAAGTGATCGGTGAACTCGAGCTGGGCTGGCGCCTGTTCGAGGCCCCGGTAGTGGCAATCACCGGGACCAACGGCAAAACCACCACCACCGAACTGACAGCACATCTGTTGCGCTCTGCGGGGCGGCCGGTTTCCGTTGCCGGAAACGTCGGCCATCCCGTCTGCGACGTAGCGATGGAAGCGATCGGCGGCAGGGAATCCGGGACGGTGGTCTGCGAGTGCTCCAGTTTTCAGCTCGAGGATTCAACTGATTTCTCTCCCGAGGTGGCGGTTTTCCTGAACCTCGGACCGGATCACCTCGACCGGCACGGCAACATGGAGTCCTATCGTGACGCGAAGCTGAGGATTTTCGGCAATCAGCGCGACGGCGATGTTGCAGTGCTCAACGGAGACGACCCTGCCCTGGCCAATGTCGAGACCGCGGCCGCGTCAGTTCTTTTCTCGGCGGCGGGAGCGTCCGGTGCGGCGGTCAGGCTTGAGGGGGACTGGATCATGGTTGACAATGAGCCCCTCGTCGAGGTCTCCGCGATGCGGATAATCGGCCGTCACAATGTCGCCAACGCGATGGCCGGCGCGGCGGCGGTTCTGGCCCTCGGCCTTGACCGGGAAGCCGTGGCCCAAGGCCTGAGGAGTTTCTTGCCGGTCGCCCACCGATACGAGCCGGTGGGGGAGATTGAAGGGGTCATCTTCATCAACGACTCCAAGGCGACCAACGTCGACGCCACCCTCGCTGCCCTCGAATCCTCCCGCCGCCAGCTTCATCTGATTTTGGGCGGCAGCCGCAAGGACGAACCCTTCGACGGCCTGGTTGGCCCGGTCGCCGAACGCTGCCGCGGCATCTACCTGATCGGCGAGACCGCGGAGGAACTCGGCCGGGCCCTGGCTCCAGCGAAGGTCGAGATCGTCCGATACTGCGAGGACCTCGAGGCCGCCGTCTCCGAGGCAGCCGGTGCTGCCACGCCGGGTGAGGCGGTCCTGCTTTCACCGGCCTGCGCCAGCTTCGACCAGTTCAGGGACTACGAGGACCGGGGCGAGAGCTTCCGGCGATTGGTGGAGGAACTCGGTGGCTGACCCCCGCAGGAAGGCAAGACGACCGGCCAAAGGCAGCGTACTGAGGCGGGGCAAGACATCCCGGGGCGGATTCCCCGCGGAATACAGCCTGTTGCTGACCGCGACGATGATCCTGCTCGCGTTCGGGGTCGTCATGGTCTTTTCGGCGAGTTCGACCAGCCAGATCCTCAGCGACGGCTCGCTTGCCGGAAGCACCTTTTACCTCAAGAAGACACTGATCGCGGTGGCGCTGGGGCTTTTCTTCATGTGGCTTGTGATGCGTGGAAGCCTCAGTCGGCTCCGGGAGCTGACCCCGAAGTTCATGGCTGCCACCCTGATCGCCCTGGTCGCCGTGCTCTTTGTCGGGGCGGCGATCAACGGAACCCGGGGCTGGTTCATCTTCGGGCCGATTCAGATCCAGCCGGCCGAGTTCGTGAAGCTCGGCCTCGTGCTCTACGGGGCCAACCTCCTGGCTGACCGGCCCGACAGGTTGCGGTCCGTCCGCGAGATGGGCCCTTTCCTGGCGATGACCGGGGCTGCCCTTGCCCTGGTCCTGCTTCAACCCGACATGGGGTCGGCGATGGTCGCCGTGTTCGCGGTATTTGTGACCCTGTTCGCGGCCGGGGCCCGGCCCAGGGATCTCGGGCTGCTGGCTGGGGGCATCGGGATCCTGGCCACACTTTTTGCCCTCGCAGCTCCCTACCGGCGCGACCGGCTGCTGACCTTCCTCGATCCCGGCGGGGATGTGACCGGCAACGGATTCCAGATAATCCAGGCCAAGATAGCGATCGGATCCGGAGGCTTTGACGGGGTCGGAATCGGCAACGGCGTGCAAAAAGCCTTCTATCTGCCGGAGGCCCATACGGACATGATTTCCGCGGTGATCGGCGAGGAGTTCGGCTTCCTCGGCATGTTTGCCCTGATCCTCGTCTACGGCCTGCTGGGCTATGCCGGATTCCAGATCGCCCGCAAGGCGAAGGACGACTATGGCCGGATCCTGGCGGGCGGTCTGACCGGCCTCATCCTCATCCAGGCCTTCATCAACCTGTACGCCGTGATGGGCATGGCTCCGTTGACCGGAGTCCCGTTGCCACTGGTCTCCTACGGGAACAACAGCCTCATCGTCAGCCTGATTTCCATCGGCCTGATTCTCAACGTCGGTCGGGGCGGGGCGGCGGCGACCAAGGCAAAGCCGGGCAGGAATGGGAGACTGAAGCTGATCAAGGGTGACGTTGAAAACAGACCAGCGAAAAGGACATCCGGTGGCCACAGTCGTGATCGCGGCCGGCGGTACGGCGGGGCACGTGGTTCCGGCCCTGGCCATCGCCGACGAGCTTCGAGATAGGGGGGCGCAAGTGACTTTTATCGGTGCCCGCGGGCGGCTTGAGGAGAAGCTTGTGCCCAACGCCGGCTACGAGATCGATCTCGTGACCCTCTCCGGACTCGACCGGAAGAACCCCTTCCGGGCGGTCCGGGCGCTCGGGCAGGCGGCGGCCGCCATTCCCCGTCTGCGAAAGCTCATTCGCTCGCGGGAGGCCGATGTCGTGGTCGGCGGCGGCGGTTTCGTCGCCGGACCGGCTGGCATGGCAGCGAAGGGTCTGCGGCTGCCGCTGGTCCTGACCGAGGCCGACCGTCACCTCGGGCTGGCGAACCGTCTGCTGGCCCGCCGGGCAGACAGGGTTTGCCTGGCGTTCCGGATCGACGGCCTTGACGGAGCCAACGTCCGGATCACCGGCCGTCCGGTCGGCCGGGCCGTGCTGAACGCCGACCGCGACCGGGCCCGGCGGCGGTTCGGGATCGCCTCCGATGCCCGGTGCCTGCTGGTGATGGGCGGAAGCCAGGGCGCCCGCAGCGTCAATCTGGCCGCGATCGAAGCGCTCGCTGAAAGGCCGGGGCGGACTTTCAATGTGATCCACGTTTCCGGCTCCCGGGACTACCCGGAGGTGAGCGGGCGGCTCGCCGCGGCCGCGCATGCGGAGGGCTACACGCTGCTCGAGTACGAGCCGGACATGGGTGACGGAATAGTCGCCAGCGACCTTGCGCTGGCCCGTTCCGGCGCCTCGGTCTTTGAGCTCGCCGCCCTCGGCCGGGCGGCAATCCTCGTTCCTTACCCCTTCGCAACCGGCGACCATCAGATGGCGAATGCGGAGTGGATGGCAGCGGCCGGGGCGGCAATCATCGTGCCCGACGACGAGCTCGACGCGGATCGGCTCCGCAAGGAAGTCGATGCGCTCTTCGGTAATCCTTCGCGACTGGCTTCAATGGCCGAGGATTCAGCCAGGCTGGCGCGCCCGCAGGCGGCCGCCGATGTGGCCGCTGAAGTGATGGCCGTGGCCGGAGGCAGATGATGGACTGGCGGGAGCGAAAGATTCACCTGATTGGTGTCGGCGGAGCCGGAATGTCAGGCCTGGCCTGGGCCGCTCATCGGCTGGGTGCGATGGTGAGCGGAAGCGATCGTGCCGAATCCACCTACCTGGAGCGCCTGAGAGAGGCCGGGGTGGAGGTGTCCGTCGGTCATGATCCGGCAAATCTCCCCGAAGGGGCCGAGGTTGTGATCTCGACGGCGATCTCGGATGACAACCCGGAACTGCTGCTGGCTCGGGAGCGCTCGGTGAAGGTCAGGCACCGGTCCGAGCTGCTCGCCGAACTCTGTTCGGCCCGGCGCCAGATAGCGGTGGCCGGCACCCACGGCAAGACCACGACAACCGGGATGCTCACCCATGCCCTTCGACAGCTCGGCCAGGACCCCGGATTTTTCATCGGGGGTGAACTTCCCGGGTTTGGCCCCCAGGGCAGCGATGCCAACAGCGGCTGGACCTCGGGCGAGTGGGTTGTGGTCGAGGCCGATGAATCGGACGGCAGCTTCCTCACTCTCGATCCGGAAATCGCGGTGATCACCAACATCGAAATGGATCACCACGCCCGCTGGGAGAACCTGGCGGAGTTGCGCCGGGCCTTTCATGATTTTGCCGCCAGGGCCGAGGCTGTCGTCCTGCCGGCGGGAGACCATGAGCTGGCGGCCGACCTGACCTCGGCGGCCCGACGGGTTTCAGTTTTTGACCGGGTGGCCCCGGGCCCGAAGACACTGGATCTGGCGGTCCCCGGACAGCACAATCGCCTGAACGCTCGAGCGGCCCTTGCTGCTCTGGTGGCGGCAGGTTTCGATGAGCAGGCGGCAGCGGAAGCTCTGCGTGGCTTCACCGGGGTGCGACGGCGTCAGGAATACAAGGGGGACTGCGGTGAATCCCGGGTCTACGATGACTATGCCCACCATCCGACCGAGGTTTCGGCGGCCCTGGAGGCTCTGCGCGAGTTCGCCCCCGATCGCCTGATCGCGGTCTTTCAGCCCCACTTGTTTTCGAGGACCCGGATCTTCAGCCAGCAGTTCGGCGCTGCTCTCGCCGCGGCCGATGAAATCGTCGTGCTGGATGTGTATCCGGCACGGGAGGAGCCGGTCGGGGCGCTGGCGGGGGTCAGCGGTCTTGACGTAGCCAGGGCGGCCGCAGACCGGGCCGGGGGGAGGCCCGTCTTCTGGGCCCCCGACCTCGATGCCGCCGAACGTATTGTGCGTGAGAGGGCGGCGCCGGGCGCGGTGATTGCTACCCTCGGGGCCGGTGACGTCACCCGGCTCTCGGACCGGCTGGTGCGTTCCTGATGGCCCTTTCATCGGGCCGGGAAACCCGAGCCCCGGCCGGCAGGAAGGCCGCCCGGGCAAAGAACCCCGTGTCGCGGACATCCGAGCTCGCCCGGAGGCGGGAGCGCCGCAGCCTGCGGTTGAAGCTGCTGGCTTTCGCCGGCCTGATCCTTGTCCTCTGTCTGGCCGCTGCCTACCAGTTCTGGTTGCGCGACTCCTCACTGGTCGCGGTGAAGAACCTCGACGTTGTCGGAGTGAGTTCCAGCAGCGTGGAAGGCCGGCAGATTGATGCCGCCGTACGGTCAGCAATGGGCGAGATGACGACCCTGGACATGCGGCCGGAGTTGCTCGAACAGGAACTCGCCCGGTTTCCCCGGGTGGCCGGGGTCAGTATCGAGACGGATTTTCCTGACTTCGCCACGGTCACCGTGGACATGAGAAGGGACGGGTCGATTTTCGGTTCGGGCTCCGGTGCGCTACTGATCGCCACCGATGGCACGGTCCTCGGCCCCGCGGCCGGCCAGGAGGATTCACTGCCGTTGATCGCGGACGGTGAGCCTCCGGTGGCGTCGGGCGGTTCGGGGGCAGGCAGCGGCGACTCGTCATCGTCGGCCGGTGACGCGCTCACCGGGGCGGCGCTAAAGCAGGCGCTGGTGCTGGGGGCTGCTCCGGTACAGATTAGTAGCTACGTGACCGAGAGCCGCAATACACCCGAGGGGGTCGAGGTGCTGCTCGACGACGGGCTGGTTCTGCTCTTCGGGGAGCCGGCCCACGCCGACCAGAAATGGCGGACAGCGGTCGCCCTGATTGCGGACCCGAGCTTTGACACGGGGAGTTATGTCGACCTGACCGTGCCTCGGCGACCGGCGGTAAGTGCCGAGGCACCGGTCTACGAGCCCCCGGCTGAGCCCCCGACGCCCGCCTCAGGCACGGGTGCCGCGGGCTGACTCTCCCGAGGCCTGAAAACCGCTTGTGATGTGGCCGTGGAGCCTCCGCCACGGGTCCCAAAGTCCGGGTGGGACCTAAACCTCGATCACAGCTTGAGGGTCTCGAAACCCTAAAGTAACACTTGAGGAAATGGTCTTGCAGGATGCCGTGCGGCCCGTTGACAGATTCGCCCGAATGCCCTACGTTGAGCGCAATTCCCGGGAATCGGACGGCCTCGGCAACCCTGAAGCGGGCCTGCAGGCTGGAGCTCCCGGAGGCTTCAACTCAAGCAAAAGATCTGGATCGGAAAGATGGAGACCACATACCTGGCTGTAATCAAGGTTGTCGGCTGCGGTGGCGGCGGTACCAACGCGGTGAGTCGAATGGTCGACGCCGGAGTGCGGGGCGTCGAGTTCATTGCCGTGAACACCGATGCGCAGGCTCTGCAGGCCTGTGACGCAGACATCAAGATCTCGATCGGGCAGGAACTGACCCGAGGACTCGGCGCCGGCGGTCGTCCCGAGATCGGGGCGGGAGCGGCGGCCGAGACCCGCGACGAAATCAAGGAAGCCCTCAAGGGGGCGGACATGGTCTTCGTGACCGCCGGCGAAGGCGGAGGTACCGGCACCGGTTCTGCGCCCGTGATTGCCGAGATCGCCAAGGAAGAGATCGGTGCTCTGACCGTCGGTGCCGTGACCAAGCCCTTCGAGTTCGAGGGCAAGAAGCGCATGCAGCAGGCGATGGAGGGCATCGAAAAGCTGCGCAATCACGTTGACACCCTGATCATCGTTCCCAACGAGAAACTGCTTCAGGCGGTGGAGCGTCGGACCAGCGTCCTCGACGCCTTCAAGATGGCCGACGACATCCTGCGCCAGGGGGTTCAGGGCATCACCGACCTGATCACGATCCCCGGACTCATCAATCTCGACTTTGCCGACGTGCGAACAATCATGCGGGACGCCGGCTCGGCCCTGATGGGCGTCGGGGCAGGCCAGGGAGAGAACCGGGCTATCGATGCGGCCAAGGCGGCCATCACTTCGCCCCTGATCGAGGAATCGATCAAGGGAGCGACCGGGATGCTGCTGAACATCACCGGCCCGGAGGAGCTCGGGCTGTTCGAGGTCAACGAGGCCGCACAACTGGTTCAGGCCGAGGCCGACCCCAACGCGAACATCATCTTCGGCTCGGTCGTCGACCAGTCCCTGGTAGACGAGGTGCGGGTGACCGTGATCGCAACCGGGTTCGAAGGCTTCGAGCTGCTCGCCCGAACCCCCCAGCGGGTCCGGCGGCGCTACGAGTCGCGCAAGCGTGTCTCGTCGGAGGACACCGACATCAGCAACCTTCGAGTCGGTGATTCGGACATCGAAGTGCCCCCCTTCCTGCGGGACTGAACTGATTGCGAGTCGGGCGGGGTCCCGGCGCAGGCCGTGACGCTTAGCTGACCAGGAAGGTCAGCAATGCGTCACGAGGTCCCTCGCTGCGATGGCTTCCGGGCTCGCTGCGATGGGTTCTGGCGGTTTTGGTCGCGGCCATCTCCCACAGTTCCCCGCGGTCTCGGTGCCCGTTTCGAGCCCGCCGATCAACCAGTCGCCTATGCGACCTCGCGGTTTTTTCTAAGATCGACTGGTGAGTGTTGAACAACCCGTCCTGCGTCGCACACCCCTCTGCCAGGCACATGTCGAGGCCGGCGCCAAAATGGTCCCCTTCGCGGGCTGGGAGATGCCGGTCCAGTACGACGGGATCAAGGAAGAGCACATCGCCGTGCGAACCCACGCCGGCATCTTCGATGTCTCGCATATGGGCCAGATCGAGGTCGAGGGCCCCGGCTCGGTGGCGTTTCTGCAGCGGCTGGTGACCAACGACGTCGGCCGGATCGAGATCGGAGGCGCCCAATACTCGCTGCTGCTGAACGATCAGGCCGGAGTCATTGACGACCTCTTTGTCTATCGCCTCGGACACGACAGGTTTCTGGTCGTGACCAACGCGGGCAACCACGGCGACGACCTGGCCCGTTTCGGGTTGGTCGGCCGGGAATTCGACGTTTACGTGCGCGATGTCAGCTCAAGCTACGCGATGCTCGCTATCCAGGGCCCCAACGCCCGCCGGACTGTCTCGGGCACGCTTCACATTGATCTGCCCGCCAGGATGCAGGTCGCGGCCAGGCAGATTGGCCGGCGCCCGGCCATCGTCTGCGGCACTGGCTACACGGGTGAAGATGGCGTTGAGATCCTGATTGACCCGGAGATCGCACCGGCAATCTGGACCGAACTGGTCGACGCCGGCGGGACCGAACAGAAGCTGGCTCCATTCGTCATCGAAGGCGCCGGAATCCCCCGCCCTGGGAATGCCGTGCTGCTCAATGGGGAAACCGTTGGTGAAGTAAGCAGTGGCACTTTCTCGCCGTCGCTGGAGCGGGGGATCGGCATGGCCTACCTGAGGAACGACCTGGCCGAGCCGGGCACCGGCCTGGAAATCGACGTGCGGGGGAAGCGTCGTGCGGCCCGCGTAAGCTCCAAGCCCCTTTACCGAAAGGAGAAGTGACCTTGCCCGAGGCGAGCTATCCCGAAGATCTGAAATACCACCCCGAACACGACTGGGCCCGGATCGAGGGAGACGAAGCCACCCTGGGGATCACCTGGTACGCCCAGGATTCGCTGGGGGAGGTCGTCTTCTTCGAAGGTCCGGAAGTCGGCAGCGAGGTGACCTGCGACCAGCCCTACGCAGAGGTCGAGTCGGTCAAGGCGGTTTCCGATGTCGTCGCACCCCTGTCGGGCGAGGTGATCGCGGTCAACGGGGACCTCGCCGACGCCCCCGAAGCGATCAATGCCGATCCGTACCAGACCGGCTGGCTGATCCGAATCCGCCTGAGCGACCCCTCCGAGGCCGCCTCCCTGATGGACGCGGCCACGTACACCGCAAGCCTGGAGTAATCCGGCTTGGCGGGATACACGGCGGCGACGGGTTCCGAGGCGGCAGAAATGCTCGCCGCTATCGGCGCGGAATCGATCGACGAGCTTTTCGGGCAGATCCCGGCCGATGTGCGGCTGGGCCGTGAGCTTGAGCTCCAGGACGGGATGAGCGAGTCGGAGGTCTACCGCTTCCTGGCCGGTCTGGCTGACACCAACCTGGACGCCGAACGGATCCCGTCCTTTCTCGGGGCGGGGATGTATGACCATTACGTACCGGCGATTGTCGAGGCGGTAATCGGCCGTTCCGAGTTCCTGACCCCGTACACGCCCTACCAGCCCGAAGTTTCCCAGGGCGGGCTTCAGGTCATGTTCGAGTTCCAGACCGCGATGAGTGAGATCACCGCTCTGCCGGTTTCGAACGCCGGCCTTTATGAAGGCCCTTCGGCAGCCGCTTCGGCCGCCTACCTCGCGATGGGGCAGACCGGCCGGAAAGGCCTCGTCGTTTCGCGTGGCCTCCATCCCCACAGCCGCGAAACAATCGCCACCCACGCGGTTGGTTTCGGCGCGAGCCTGACCGAGGTCGGGCTTGAAGGTGGCCTCACTTCCGGTGAAGAGCTTGAAGCCGCGGTCACCGGGGAAACCGCCGCGGTATTTCTCCAGAATCCGAACTTCCTCGGTGCGGTCGAAGACATTGCCGCGCTTGGCGAGGCGGCAAAGGCAAGGGGCGCCCTGCTGATTGTCCAGGTTGACCCGATGACCCTGGGCATTCTGCGTCCCCCCGGAGAATGCGGGGCCGATATCGCCTTCGGGGAGGGCCAGCCGCTCGGAAACCGGCTCGACTTCGGCGGGCCTTCCTTTGGCTTTTTCTGTGCGAAAGAGGAGTATCTGCGGAAGATGCCCGGCCGGATTGCCGGCGAGACCCGGGACGTGGACGGAAGGCGCGGTTTCGTGCTGACCCTGCAAACCCGCGAACAGCACATCCGCAGGGAGAAAGCGACCTCCAACATCTGCACGGCACAGGCCTTGAACTCCCTGGCCGGAATGATCCACCTCGCCTGGCTCGGCAAGCAGGGGTTCGTGGAGCTGGGTGAGCTGATGGCCCGTCGCACGGCCTACGCCCGGCGGCTGATCGGCTCGCTCGATGGCTACGAGCTGCTCCACGATGCCCCGGTGGTTCGTGAATTCGCGGTTCGGTCGGAGCGGGCGGTCAGGGAGCTCCTCCCGCTTGGTGACGAGGCGGAGGGCCCGGCTCCGAAGCTGCCGGTCTATCCGCTCGGCCGCGACTATCCGGAATATGAGGATTGCTTTCTGGTCGCGATCACCGAGAACCGGTCGGTGGACGAGATCGGCTGGCTCGCGCACATGCTTGAGCACGCCCAGGCTGGCTGGGGTGCGCACATTCACGATCATGACGAGGAGGGCAACCCGGTCGGGCAGGACCAGGCCGGG
>JBGAOF010000035.1:0-13275 GCA_044221915.1 Solirubrobacterales bacterium | reverse complement strand
TTCTCAATGGTCGAAAGCACTGACCGGACCAGCTCGTCACCAAGAAAATGCGGTTCCAGACCAAGCTCAAGCAGTTTCTTGTTGGTCGCGTTGTAGTAGTGGCTTTCCATTTCAACCCGGGGGTTCGGGAAGGATTCGATCGAAACCTCATACCCGACCTCGGCGGCGCTGCGCTGGACGAGATCGGCCAGTTCGGAGACCGTGAACTGCTCGGTGAACTGGTTGAAAACCCGGAACTCACCCCTCTCGGCCGGGTTCAGGGTCGCCAGTTCGACACATCGCAGAGTGTCCCGGATGTTCAGGTATCCGCGTGTCTGGCCCCCCGCCCCGTAGACCGTCAGGGGATGGCCGACCACCGCCTGGACACAGAACCGGTTCAGTACCGTCCCGAAGGTCTCGTCGTAGTCAAAGCGGGTGGCGAGAGAAGGGTCGAGAGCGGTCTCGTCGGTCTCGATGCCGTAGACCACGCCCTGGTTCAGATCGGTCGCTCGCAGCCCCCAGACCCGGGTCGCAAAGTGGATGTTCGTCGAATCGTGGACCTTCGATGCGTGGTAAAGGGAGGCAGGGAGTTTCGGAAAGGGCAGGGTGTCCTTGCGCCCGTTGTGTTCGATCTCGATGAATCCTTCTTCGATATCGATGTTCGGGGTGCCGTATTCCCCCATCGTGCCGAGCTTGATCAGATGGGCGTCTGGCACATGCTCCCGCATCGAGAAAAGCAGGTTGATCGTCCCGATCACGTTCGTCTGCTGGGTTTCGACCGCGGTCTGACGGGAACGCATCGAGTAGGGGGCAGACGGTTGCTCGCCGTAATGGATCACGGCTTCCGGACGGTAATCGGCGACCGTCTGATCGAGGAACTCCCCGTCCTCGACACAACCGACCCTGACTTCAATCCGGCGGCCCGAGATCCGCTCCCAGGAATCGATCCGGTCCTGCAGGCTCGAGATCGGAGTCAATGAATCCGTCGACTGGTTCACATGCCAGCGCCGACGGGCGAAATTGTCGACGACCATCACGTCGTGGCCCCGGTCCGAGAACCGCATCGCCGTGGGCCACCCGAGGTATCCGTCACCACCAAGAATCAGAATTCGCATAACGGCTCACATTACCGGAACGATCAGTCTCTAGGATCTCCCTCGGTGCGCCTGCTTGCTATCTGCCTAATCGCTATTGCCGGTCTGTTCCTGCGGCTGGATGCGGCATGGGACGGCGCGGCGCGGAATCTCCCCGATTCGGCCGCCTACGAACGAATTGCGCGGGGCCTGCATGAGGACGGCAGGTTCATTCAGCAAGGCCCCGGCACCCCGGCCCACCCCCAGGCCGCAAGCAACTACAGCCCCGGCCTTCCCTTGGCAGTAGCGGGCATTTTCAACCTCGCCGGCAACGACGACGCGCGGCTGGCCCGGATCGTGCTGGCGCTCCTGACCTCGCTCTCGATCCCGATGGCCTGGCTGCTTGCACGGCGGCTGGCACCAGACGGAGAGGGTGAACTCGCCGGCATTGCCGCCGCTGCGACTGTTGCCTTTTACCCTTGCCTGATCGCCGATGCCGGCATGCTCCTGACCGAATCCCTGGCCGGAACGCTGATCATCGCCGCCCTGCTCACGACCCTCAAGGCCGCGGACTTGAGCTCGCGATTCCAGGCGGGCGGGCAAGGGAGTGCCGGCCGGATTCTCATCACCTGGGCAGGGGCAGGCACCCTGCTGGGACTGGCGGCAATGGTCCGGCCCGAATACCTGCCGCTTTCGCTTGTTTTCGTAGCGGTGCTTCTGATCCTCAAGCGACGCGAGGGCTTTCGCTCGCTCTGGCTCCCCGCCGTTGCCCTGCTGGCCGCTATCTGCGTCACGATTCTCCCCTGGACAATCCACAATCTCGACGACACGGGCCGGATCGTCCCCCTTTCAACCGGCGGTGGCCAGACCCTCTTCACCGGGAGCTATCTGGCTTCGGGCGGCGACCCGCTGGAAGTGATGCCGGGTGTCCTCGCCGGCAACCCGGATATTGCCAGGAAGCTGGAAACCCAGAATCTGGCCAGCGGCGAGGGAGATGAATCGATCACCCCGGAGAGGGTGCTCGCCCTGCTGGCTGCCGAGCGAATGCCGGGGGTGCCGACCGACGTGGCCCTGGCGCGACTCGGAAGGCAAAACTATCTGGACGCAGTGACCGGAAATCCGGCCGGACTCGCATCCTTCCTGGCATCAAAGACCGTCCGCATCTGGTGGCGGGGGCGCACCGACCTGACCGGGACTCCACTCGGTCGCGCCTTCCACATATCCCTGGTTGCCCTCGCCGCCCTGGGGCTTTTCTCTCTTGCCTTCCGGCGGCGTTCCGAGTTCTGGCTGATTGCTTCCTTGCTCGTGGGAGCCACCCTCGTCGGCGTGGTGCTGGTGGCCTCGCCCCGGCGAACCCTGGCGCTCTGGCCGCTCATTGCCTGTCTCTCCGGGCTTGGGCTTTCCGCCGCCTTTTCGCTTGCGCGGGGAGCCTTGGGCAGCCGGACCCGGGCGGTTCCCATAGCCTGACCGCCCCCGATGAAGCTGCTGAAGAACTACCTGACCCGATACGGAAAAGTCGCCCTGGTCACCCTCGCGGTGATCATTGGCGCCGGGTTCCTGATCCGGGCCTGGGTGGTGGTCAATCCGCTGGCCTCCCCCGGAGACGATGCCCTCGCCTATCGGGCCCTTGCGGAGTCGCTCTACGAAGAAGGCAGCTTTGGTGGCCCCGGCTTCGAGAGCCCGAGCGACTGGTCCCCAGGGGCGCCGCTCCTCTACGCGGGCGCTTACTACCTGACCGGGGGTGTCCGCGACGGAATCGGCCGCGGAGTCGAGGCGGTTCTTGGCACGGCGGCGATTCTGCTTGCCTTCCTGCTGACGGCCCGCCTGCTCGGACCGCCCCGACGCCGCGGTAGCACCCGGGAGGCGAGCGGCCCCCTGCTCGCGGCCGGCCTTGTCGCCTTCTACCCGCCCTTCATCCATTCCACCGGCGCGCTGGTCTCTGAACCACCGGCGATTTTCATGCTGCCGGCTTCGGTGCTCGCGTTCATCTGGGCCGACCGGCGCTTGGGGGATACGAATGATCCGGCCTGGTCGCGGATCTGGCCGTGGGCGATTCCCGGACTCGGTCTTGGCCTGACCGCCCTGATTCGCCCCGAATACCTCGCTGTCTGTGCCGTTTTCGCCCTCTTCCTGCTGATTCGGGCCTGGCTTGGATCAGGACCGAAGCTCGCGCTCGTATCCTCGGTCCTTTTCGTGCTCGGTGTACTGATACCGATCGTTCCCTGGACGATCCACAACTACGTCCAGCTTGACCGGGTCGTGCCGGTCTCGACCGGCAGCGGCAAAGCGCTCTTCACCGGCACCTACTACCCCGGCGACGGTGAATACCAGCGGGTCAAGGCCGAATTGCTCTACGAACAGACGGGCCGGCGGCTCGACCCGGACTCCGCCGAACTGGAAAAGATCGATCCGGTCCCCCTCTTCGACGCAGTCGCCGAGGAATACAAGACCGCCAATGATCTCCCGGATCTCGATCGTGACGCCGCTCTCGGGAGGCTCGGCAAGGAGAATCTCGGGAAGTACTTCAGCGACGACCCGATCGGATACTCCGGCATGACGTTCCGCAAGGTCGCCCGAATGTGGGGATCCGGGATCGGGGAGGCGATGTCTTCCCCGACCGGGCGGGTAATTCAGATCCTCCTCGTCCTGGCCGGACTGGCCGGACTGGTCCTGCTCGCATGGAGGCGGCGCTGGGAGGCAATCGCGGTCGGGTTGCCGATTGCCACAGTCACTGCAATAGCGGCCGTGACACTCGCTCCGCCGCGGCGAAATGAGATCCTGATGATGCTCGTCCTGCCTCTGGCGGCGGTCGCTTTCGACGCCGCGATCAACCGGGCGCCGAAAAGCACCACAATGCAAACCTGACACCCAGCCGATGATCCCCGCTTCGATATTCCCCGCCCAGCTCACCGCCCTGCGGGCCACCGGCCTGGTGATCTCGATCCTGATCATCGCCTTCGCGATCCTGCGCCGTCGCGAGCTGAGAAACGCCGACGTGATCGGGCTGCTTGTCGCCGGCCTCGGCCTGGCCCTGGTTTCCGGCACGGAAATCACCGACCGGCTGCTTTCTGCCCTTTCCTTCAACCGGGGCAACGGCGGCCGGATCCTCGGACTCTCGGTGATCGCGATCTTCATCCTTTTCCTGATGGCCCTGCGGGCGCTCTCGGTCGGGGCCCGCAACGCCAGACAGCTTTCGGCGGTCCTGGAAGGGATTTCCTCCGAACAATTCCGGATCAGCGATGCCCGCAAGAAGTTCCGCAACCGGATCGCCGTGGTCATCCCGGCATACAACGAGGCCGACAACCTCGGCCACGTTCTCGACCAGATCCCGGCCGAGGTCTGTGGCCTGCAGACTGCCACTCTGGTGGTCGATGACGGCTCCCGGGACGGGACCGAAGAAGTCGCCGCGGCCCACGGTGCGGTGGTCGCGCGTCATGTCGTCAACCGTGGCGGCGGTGCCGCGCTGCGAACCGGCTACAGGCTGATGGTTGATTCCGACGCGGCGATCGTGGTCACGCTCGATGCGGATGGCCAGCATCTGCCGGCCGAGATGCCAAAGCTTGTCCAGCCGGTCCTGGACGGGGAAGCGGATGTCGCCCACGGGTCAAGGGTCCTGGGACATGCCGAGCAGAACCATTTCGCAAGGGAGATGGGGATCGTCTTTTTCAACCGGCTGGTTTCCTTCATCACCCGGACCCACGTGACCGACTGCTCAAATGGCTACCGGGCTGTGCGCACCTCGGTCCTCCCCCAGCTGGTTCTCAAGCAGGAGCAGTTTCATACCTCCGAATTCCTGATCGAGGCAATCAAGCGCGGCGTCCCCGCGGTCGAGGTTCCGGTGACGGTCGAGCAGCGCCTCCACGGACATTCAAAAAAGCCGGCCGTCTTCCGTTACGGAATGGGCTTCGCCAACGCCATAGTCCGCACCTGGCTCAGGTAGTCGCCGGTCCGGTTCAGCCGGGAGACGGGTTGAAGCGGGCCGACTACTTGTGGCCGGGAGGCATCCGGGTTTCCTCCGGGTCCGGCAGGTACAGGTCATAGCCGCAGCGAGGGCAGACCTGAACGTAGAGTTTGAGGATCTTCCCACAGTTTTCGCAGCGTCTTTCCGGTTCGCTGATTTCGTTCCTCATCATGAAGACCGCAATCAGCCCGAATATCGGCAGAATGCCCCCGACAAGAAACCAGACCAGAAACGAGCTTCCCTTGGCCCGGCCGATTATTCCGGTCGCAAGTCCAAATAGCAGGGCGATGAACAGGTATTCGAATCCCACAGGGACATTGTGCCGTCAGCAGGTTCCGCTTGACGTCTGGTGAACAATGCAGGGGCAGGGAATGAACGTTCGGGGCAAGAAACGAAAACAGATCAGGATCTACCGACGGAAACGCTGGGTCGATTCCGGGGAGGGGATCGTCCAGCTCCGCACCAGGGTCTATCGCCGTCGCAAGGGGCAAAAACCGCCGCGGAAGGACCCCGGTCCGCGTCCGTTGCCCAGGCCCCAGAAGCCATCCCGGCCGGCTGGCCCCCAACCCTTCGGGACCTACCGGGGTCACTTCGGCCGCGTCGAGGCGACCCGGCTACTCAACCGGGCGGGCTTCGGTCCCGGTCCCGGGCAAGCCGAGCGGCTGGCCAGCCTCGGTCTTCGCAAGGCGGTCCTTTCGCTGACCAGGGCGTCGGGCCCGGCCCGGTTCGCGGGACCGGAACCGGTTGACGAGGACGGCCTCCCTCTCGCCCCGTTCGACTCCTGGGGCCACGATCACCTCTGGTGGCTTGACCGCATGGTGCGGACCGACCAGCCGTTCCGGGAGAGGATGGCGCTGGTATTCCACGATTGGTTTGCGACCTCCAACGCGAGCGTTTCCCAGCAACGCCAGATGATCGACCAGTACTGGACCTTGCGTGATGGCGCTGCCGGGACCTTCGACGATCTTCTGCTCAACCTGACCAGGGACCCGGCCATGCTCCAGTGGCTGGACGGTGGCGACAACACAAAATGGTCGCCGAATGAAAATTACGCTCGCGAGATGATGGAGCTGTTCACCCTGGGGGCCGACCGCGGAGCCTACTCCGAGACCGATGTCAGGGAGGCCGCCCGGGCCCTGACTGGCTGGCAGTACGACTGGGACGATGACCTCGGCAACCATAACTTCCGCTTTGAGCCGGAGTACCACGACGGAGGCCAGAAGAAGATTTTCGGGCAGCGAGGGAACTGGGACTGGAAAGACGTATGCCGGCTTTGCGTAACGCATCCGCTCCACGCGAGCTTCTTCGTGGAGAAACTCTGGAGTTATTTCGTGCCAGCCGGGCCTTCAAAGGACACCAGGGAGGCCCTTGTCCGGCTTTACCTGGATAGCGGCCGCAAGATTCTCCCGGTGGTTGAGGCGATCCTCCAGCACCCCGACTTCTACCGCGGCCCGCCGATGGTCAAACCGCCCGTGGTCTTCAACGCCAGCCTGCTCAAGGCGCTGAAGATGCCGATCACGACCAGCGACTGGGCCTGGCTCGGCGACGCGGCAGGGCAGCAACTCTTTCTGCCGCCGAATGTGGCCGGCTGGGACGATGACCACTGGCTCGACACCTCAACCGTCCGCGCCCGCTGGCTGATGGTCACCTATGCGCTTGAGTCCCGTGCCCACGAAGCCTGGGATGACTCCTACCGTGATTCGGAATCAACCCGCGAGGCCCTCAACCGGGCCCTGGCCGAATACGGATGGCCGGCCCTCAGGTCAGATCACCAAAACGAACTGGTCGCGATGTCCAACCGGATTCCAGGCCACATCGAAGATGACTGGCAACGCCGTCCGTACCTTGCGATGCGCCAGAATGCGCTGCTTCAGCTGATCCCCTCCTCCCCGGACTTTCAGCTCTCATGAATAACCGTCGCTGCTGTGGCAACTATTCACGTTCGCAGTTTCTGCGTTCGGCGGCCGCCCGTGCGGGGCGGGGACTGCCGGCGATTGAACCGGGCATGCCGGCCCCCGCCGGGACCGGCCTCACCCGCCGTGGTTTCATCGCCGGAGCGGCCGGACTCGCCCTCGCCGTCTACGGGGCGAGCCGCACCCCCTTGCCGCTGTTTGACGAAGGAATCGCCGAAGCGGCCCAGGCGGACCGCATTCTTGTCTCGGTTTTCCTCGACGGCGGAGCCGACGCGCTTTCCCTGTTGGCTCCGGTCGGCCATGCCCGCTACCACGAGTTGCGTCCCGTCCTGGCCCTCGGCCCCGGTGACGGCTTCGCCTTCAGCGAGGACACGAGCCTCAGGTGGCATCCTTCCGCTTCCGGCCTGGCCCAGCTTCACGGGGAAGGCAAGGTCACAGTTTTTCCCGCCGTGGGATACGAAGATGCCAACCAGTCCCATTTCACCTCGCGCCATTTCTGGGAGGTCGGTGAACTGGACACCGCGGCCCGCACCGGCTGGATGGGCCGTTACCTTGATCTCGCCGGAAGCGACACCAACCCCCTTCAGGGTCTGGCGCTGAGCGACAGTCTCGCCCCTGCCCTGGCAACCCGAAGCAAGCCGGTGGCGGCAGTCGAGGGCATCACCGACTACGACCTCTGGTCCCATGCCTCCGAACCGGTGAGCGACGAGATGTTCAGGAGCTTCAGGCGGATGGGCGCAATGAATTCCGAGTCCCCCGCCCTGACCGAGAGCAGGCGGGCAATCAGCGCAACCAACATCGTCCGTGATTCCCTGGCGTCGTTCAAGGAATTTCAGTCACCGGTCACCTATCCGGACGCTCGCCTGGGCCACCAGCTGTCAGGCCTGGCAGCCCTGCTTGCAGCCGGGATGCCGCTCCATTGCGTCTCGGTGACCGCTGACGGTTCCTATGACACCCATTCCGACCAGAGGGAAGAATTCGATGGTGCGATCAAGGCAACCTGCGACTCCCTGCTCGCCTTCCAGCGTGATCTCGAGGCACGAGGCCTGGAAGACCGGGTGCTGGTTCAGGTGTATTCCGAATTCGGGCGCCGACCCGAAGAAAACGGGTCAGCGGGGACGGACCATGGCGCCGCCGGCGTGGCCTTCCTGATCGGGAGCCGGGCAAGCGGGAAAATGGTCGGCGAGTTTCCGGGGCTGGTCAACCTCGACGAGGATGACAATCTCCGGCACACATCCGACTTCCGGGCAATGTACTGCTCGCTGCTGGAACAGTGGTTTGGTCATGACGCAGCCCCGGTGATCCCCGGAGCTGCCACCTTCGCACGCCCGGTCCTGCTCAAGCCATGAAGCCTTGCCTGTCCATCTTCCTTGCCGGATGTTGCCTGGCTCTCCCGGGCGTTGCGGCGGTCCCGGCAGCGGATGGCGGGCCGCAGGCCGCGAAGGCATCTGCCGGGGAACCCGTCACCTGCAGCCGGGAGTGGCGCAGGAAGCGGATAGTTCGCTGGGAGCGACACCACGGCAGGAAGCGGCGGGTCGTCACCCACCGCTGGGTCCGGGTCCGGATCTGTGAGCCAGCGTCACCCGCTCCTTCGCGGCTCGGCGTGAAGGCCTGGGAGTTTGGCTTCACCCTCAGCGCCAGCCAGGTCCCCGCCGGAGACACGATCGTTGAGTTGAACAATCGCGGTGAGGATTCGCATGATCTCCACATCCAGCCGGCCGGCGGCGGTATCGAGATGTCCACCGAAGAAACCTCCCCGGGCACGGTCAACCGGATCCGGCTCATCACCTCGCCCGGCAGCTACCGGCTGTGGTGTTCCCTGCCCGGCCACGCGGCCCGGGGCATGGACACCACTTTCGAGGCAACCCCGCAAACCGGGTAGAGCCGCCCCGATCAGTTCCGGGAATCGGCCTCGGTCCGGTCGCGCCCGGCAGAGGGCATACCGCCCTCCAGAGGACGATGTGAACCGCCGCGGGCGTATCGCTCCGGGTTGAGGACGCCTGGCCGCCCGATTGAACCGACTTCGGAAAGATCCCGTTGAAACGGCAGGCTCGCGGTCCAGTCGATAACCGCCCGGATCTTGCGAGGCAGACCGGGTATCTGGCTCATGTGGTACGAGCGGGCCAGCCACCAGGCCCGGAAGCCGCGGAAGGTGCGCTCGCCGATCTTGCCGACCGCCTTGTAACGGCCGAGATTGACGAAGGAGGCACTGCCCTCATAGGTGAACTCACGGGGCTGGCCGAGCCCGATCGCGGCGGCCACGTTGGCGGCCACCACCGGAGCCTGGCGAACCGCATGCTGGGCGGTCGGGGGACAGAGGCCACCGGCCGGGTCGGGGACCGCGGCAGCATCACCCAGCGCCCAGACGCCCTCCATGCCCTCAACGGCGAGACGGCGATCGACCTTGACCTTGCCCCGCTCGTCAAGTGGCACGCCCATGTTCTTCAGGGCGGGGTGGGGAGCAACACCCGCGGTCCAGACCACGGTGCGCGAAGGCAGGGTTTCACCGGTGGAGATTCGGGCGCTGGTTGCGGTCACCTCTTCCAGAGTCGTACCCAGCCTGATGTCTATCCCGCGGCCACGCAGCTCGTCAACCGCATATTCGGCCAGCCCGGCATCGATCTCGGGAAGCACCCGGTCGGCCGCCTCAACCAACACCCAGCGCATCCCATGCAGTCGTGCTTTCGGGTAATGCTGCATCGCATCGGCGGCGAAGTCCTGCAGTTCGGCAAGAGCTTCAAGGCCGGCGTATCCCCCACCGACGAAAACATAGGTCAGCAACTGATCCCTCAGCTCGGAGTCCTCGGTCGCGTTGGCCACTTCCAGGGTTTCAATCACCTGGTTTCTGAGGTAGATCGCGTCGGCGAGGCTCTTGAAGCCCACCGCATGCTCGGAAAGGCCGGGAATCGGCAGAAACCGGGAAATCGAACCCGGGGCCAGGATCAGATGGTCGTAGTCGATCTGTTCGGACTCTCCGGAATGGCTCCTGATGGTCACTTGGCGATTGTCGCGGTCATGTCCCTCGATGACGCCGAGGCGAAGGTTCGTGCGGTGGAGGATCTCCCTGAGCGGGGTGACCACATGCCGGGGCTCGAGGGTACCCGCGGCCGCCTCTGGCAGCAGCGGCGTGTACAGGAGGAAATTGACGTCGTTGACAAGAATCAGGCGCGAAGACTGCCGCGGAAGGAGCTTTTCCAGCTCCCTTGCCGTGTTTGCGCCGGCAAAGCCGCCGCCTGCGATGACAATGTTCCAGGCCACAGGGCGAGTATAGGCAGCCGCCCAGTTCGAGTATTTCCGGATCCCCGCTCTTCGATCTGCTCTAATGGACACATGTGTCTGAAAGGCGGGGTAGCAAGAGGCATCGTCTGGGCTTTCGCCTTCGGTGTCCTCATGGCGTTTTCAATCGGATCAGTCCCCCGGGCAGATGCGGCGGAGATTGTCGACCGTGGGGCCTCACCGCCGCCGCTTTCCCGGGGGCCGGTAGCGGGCCAGGCTGTTTCGGAGACCGTCGTGAACCCGGCTTCGGCCGACGGCTACTGGACCCCGGCCCGGCTGGCCGCGGCGCAACCTGCGCCGGTGTCTACTCCGGCCACTTCACTCGACGTTCCGGAACTCGGGAGCGATGCCTCCGTTTCCGCGGCGACCGGTGATTTCACCCCGGGGAATGTTTCCCGGTTTCCACAGGTGGTTCACGGCAAGATCTTCTTCACGGCCGGAGCGACCGACTACAGCTGCTCCGGCACCATCGTCTACTCGCAGAGCCGCAGCCTCGTCTACACCGCAGGACATTGCGTCTACAGCCAGACGGAACACGACTGGGTGACGAACCTGGTTTTCGTCCCCGGATACGAAAACGGCAACATGCCACTCGGATATGTATCGGCCGTCTGGATTTCAACCACAGACCAGTGGCTGAACAACGGCAATTTTTCCTATGACATCGGCGTGATCAAGGTTGACTACCCGATCGAGGAGCTCTTCGCCGCCCGCCAGATCGCCTTCGATCTCAACCCGGTCCTGGGCAACAAGGGCCGTGAGTACACACTCTACGGATACCCCTCCGAGCCAAGCCCGCCTTTTGACGGCGAGATCCTGCGCGGCTGCCGGGTCAGGTTCGTTGACTACGACTCGGATCAGGGTCCACCCCGCCCGCTGGCTGTGGCCCCCTGCTCAATGGGCCAGGGTTCAAGCGGAGGGGGCTGGATAACCTCGGGCAACTACCTCAGTTCGGTGGTCAGCTACAGGTATTGCGACACGGTCCCAAGCCTCTGCAAGTACATTTTCGGCCCCCGGTTTTCGAATGCTGCGAAGACCCTCTACCTTGACGCGGGAGGCTCTCCGGCCCCGACCCTGAAGCTGGTCAAGGGCCCTCCGAAAATCGTCCGCAAGCGCAACATCCCGGTGAAGCTCGGGGGTGATTTCGCGACCTGGCCCGGCTTCTATTACAAGCTCGACAGCCGGCGCCGGGTCTACCTCTCCGGGAACGTCCGGATCAAGAGGCTACGGCCCGGCAAGCACACACTCCAGGTCCAGGCTGTCGACCAGACCGGTCACCTGAGCCAGAAGAAGATCACCCTGAGGTTCCGGGTGATCCTGCCGCGCTAGCTACAGCCCCAGGTGCTGGCGAAGGAGGCGGTTAACCTCCCCGCCGTCGGCCCGGCCCTGGGTCGCTTTCATAACCGCACCGACGAGGGCCCCGATCGCCTTCTCGTTGCCGGAACGGACCTGTTCGGCCGGCTTCGGATTGTCCCCGATCACCTGGATAACGATCTTTTCCAGCTCGCCCGAGTCGGAGATCTGCTCCAGACCCAGCTCGGCGACCACATCCTGCGGCTCGCTGCCATCGGCGACCATCGCTTCAAGCACCGTCTTGCCGGCGCCGTGCGAGATCTTCCTGGCGGCAACGAGCGCAATCAGGCCGGCCAGCGAGCGAGCCTGGACTTTTGAATCTGCCAGGCGTTGCTCATCCTGTTTGCGAAGCTCGGCGGCGAACTCCCCGGTCACCCAGTTGGCCGCGATCCGCGGCTCGATTGTGTCGTCTGCGGCGAGTACCCCTTCGAAGAACTCCGCCCAGTCGAGTTCAAAGGAAAGCAGCAGGGCAGCCGATTCCTGCACTCCCAGTTCCTCGTAACGGGCAGCGCGGGCTTCGGGCAACTCCGGCAGTGAGTCCCTGGCCGCGTCCAGCATGGCCCGGGTGGGAACCACCGGAACCAGATCCGGTTCCGGCAGATACCGGTAGTCATGGGCCTCCTCCTTCGAGCGGAGCGAATGGAGCTCGCCGCTCGAAGGATCAAAGTGAAGGGTCTCCTGCTCGACCATGCCACCGGAGGCGACAATCTCCTTCTGGCGGGCGATCTCGGCTTCAATGCCCCGCTCGATGAAGCGGAAGGAGTTCATGTTCTTGAGTTCGGTCTTGGTGCCCAGGGAATCGGAGCCGGACGGACGGATCGAGATGTTGGCGTCGCAGCGCAGCGAACCTTCCTCCATGTTCACATCGGAGACCCCGAGCTGCCTGATTGTTGCCCTGAGCAGCTGGCCCCACTCGCGAACCTGGGCGCCGCTCCTCAAGTCGGGCTCGGTCACAATCTCCACCAGCGGGGTTCCACCCCGGTTGAAATCGACCAGGGAAGCCTCGGAACCGCTGATCCGGCCACTCCCACCGGTGTGAATGGTCTTTGCTGCATCTTCCTCGAGGTGAGCGTGATGAATGCGGACTCCGTCCAGCTTCCCGTTCACTGCGAAGGGATTCACCGCCTGGGTGATCTGGTAGGCCTTGGGATTGTCGGGGTAGAAGTAGTTTTTCCGGTCGAAGGTCGATACCGGAGAAAGCTCACAGCCAAGCGCCGCGCCGATCTGAAGGGCGTATTCAATCGCCTGGGCATTCGGCACCGGCAGCACACCGGGCAAGGCGAGACAGACCGGGCAGGTGTGGACATTCGGAGCGTCCCCGAAAGAAAGCTCGCAGCCACAGAACATCTTGGTCCTGGTGGAGAGCTGGACGTGGATCTCCAGCCCGATCACCGCTTCGTAACCGTCGCTCACCGCGCACCGCCTTTCAACGCGGGGGAGCCGTCGAAGGCAATCGCCTGCTCCAGGGCGTAGGAGGCTTCGAGCAATTTCTGTTCGGCGAAGGCAGGTGCGGCTATCTGAAAGCCGACAGGCAACCCGGGCCCTCCCCCATCCGGCTGCGCCAGCCCGGCCGGGATCGAGATCGCCGGCACACCCGCCAGCGAAATCGGCACGGTGAAGATGTCGCTCAGGTACATGCTCCAGGGGTCGGCGGTCTTTTCACCAAGCTTGAAAGCGACGGTCGGCGAGGTCGGGGTGACCACGAAGTCAACCGTCGAAA
>JBGAOF010000034.1:0-13821 GCA_044221915.1 Solirubrobacterales bacterium | reverse complement strand
AGCAGGCGATCGAAAAGATGCGGACCAACATGCCGATCCGCTTCGAAACCGCCACCGATGATGTCTGGGTGATGGGCGCGGCCATCGAGATCGGCGGGAACGGCCTCGCCACCGGCTTCGATCAGATCCTCGAACCAGCTACCTGACTTTTCCGGCTGTCCGGGGAACTCGGCGATCACGCCGGTCCAGGGAATTCAGACTCCGAAATGGTCGCGGATCACCGGAACCACATCCCCAAGGCCCCATTGCGGCCGGGCCTGGAAACGGTCCCGGGTCGCCTGATCCGGCGAGTCTGGGCCGCATCCCACGAAGAGCAGCGGACCTTCGGAATCCTCCCGGCGCAGGGAACCGTGGCTGCCGCCCGGAACATGCGAAGCCCCTCCCCAGTCAACGCATTCGTAGCCGAGCGCCACCGACACGATCAGATCTCCGCCATGCGGGGCCATCAGCGCGGAGAAAAGTCGGCTGAGGCCATCCGGGTATTCCGGGGTTTCGATCCGACCACCGGAAACCCCGGCAAAGAGCGCTTCGATATCGCCGCTGATACTCCAGCTCCGGCCCCGGCGGTCAACCACCGTTTCACGGCCTTCGACCGGGCCGGTCGCTTCGGGACCGGTTCCCGACGGGAAGAAGTCGAGGCGGCGGCCGTCCCTCTCGACGACCGCGACATCGCCTGGATTCAGCTGCTCCGGGCCGGTTGACCGGGCCACGGGGCGCCCGGCCCTTTCGGTCCAGGCGATCAGTTCGGTGCCGTCAAGCGCGTGAAGGTGTTCCCGAATCCGGCGATGCCTGACGGGATTGTTGATCTCGTCCAGAAGGTAGATATGCGCGGCCCGGGAGGTCGGACTGACCGCGATTTCGGCTTCGTCCGGATGCTCCGCCGAGGGGGGCAGGACCTTCCACTTGCGACGCATCCACTCGATCAGGTCGTAGCTGTGCTCCACCGCCGTATGGGCGTGATCGGCCAGCAGGATCAGGGCGTGGTCCGCGAGGAAGGGCTCGACCCCGCCCGCCGCCCGGATCACTTCGGCCAGGCAGTAGTCGGCGCGCTCGATCGATCGAACCGAAGCGAGCGGACCGTGCCGGTGAGAGTAGTTGTCGTTGTCGGGGAAGGCCAGCAACAGGAAGTCGAAGCGTTCCCGGCTGACCAGCTCGGCCGCACAACAGGCCGAATACTGGTCCCGGCGGCCCGGCACCGAACTCGATTTGCACGGCGTTTCCATCGACTGGTAGAGATCGCCGTAGAAGAGTTCCCGCGGACCCCAGGTCCCGTACTCGAATTTGAGCAGCCCCGCTTCGATGGCCTTGCCGGTGATCCCGGCCAGATTCACTTCGTGGCGATGCCGGCCCCGGTAGATCAGAAACGGCGTCGATGCGGTACGGAGCCCGGCATCATCCAGGGTCTCGAAGACCGTCTCGACGGACGGGCTGAGGTGACTCAGGTTCATGTTGTAGACCAGGTCATGGAGGGACCGGAAGAACCCGAAGACCCGGGTCGCCTCGAGCGACGAGCCGTACTCGACGTAGCGCTGCTCGGCCCGGTGGTACCAGTTCATGCCACTGATCCGGTGCGTGTCCGCCCGCGTTCCGGTGACCATTTCGGCGGAGGCGACCGGGGTGACCGACGGAAACGACGAGACGCAGTCCCCGATCAGCGTGCCACGCTTGAGCAGTCGGCTGAAGGTCGGGGCGCGGCCTTCCTCGATGGTCTGGCGCAACATGTCGGTTCGCAGGGAATCGACATAGGCAAGAACCAGCTTTTTCTTCAAGGGGAACCTCCGGGAGCCGGGTTCACTCCGTCAGCGGAGCACCCGCAAACCGGCGTGCTTGCGGTCGGCCTGCTGACGACGACGCCAGGCGAGATAAGCAAGGAAAGCCGCGGGAAGAATCGCGAAAGGGGGCCAGACGAGGCAGATCACGGCGATCACCAAGGCGACGAAGACCGTGATGACCGCAAGGGCGGCCGTGCCTCCGCGCCGCTGCGCGCCGGCGATCACATCGGAGACAACCGCGCAGCTGAGTACCGCGGAGAGAGCCCCTGCGAGGACTCCGATCACCACCGAACCGTCGAGGACCGAGGTGCCGAGATAGCCAAGAACGGCACCGATGATTCCGGCCAGGATCGCCATCCGCCCCCGGGCGGAGCCCTCCAGGCCCGTGGTTCCGGCGATCATGCCGGTCGCAATGCCGATTCCGACGGCGAGGCAGATTGTCGAGAAAGTACCGATAAGGGGAGAATAGAAGGATGGCGGCCTCACCACCTCCCCGGCGGCAACCGACCCGGGCCAGAGACATCGAACGCTACGCCGCACTTTTCGCCAGGCGTACGCGTGTGATGCGCTCATCGGCGATGCGGGACATGATGTCGATCACCGCCCGCCCGGAGGTGATTTCCCTTGCCGGCGGGCTGCCCGACACCTCCACCTTTCCTCCGGAGGCCTTCGGTGCGGAAATGCGGCGGATCGAGGAGACAGCGGTGGCCGAGGTGCTTCAGTACGGCCCGACCGAAGGGTCGATGCTGGTCCGGGAGCAGATCGTCGAGGTGATGGCCGCCGAAGGCACCCACGTCGAGGTGAGTGACGTGACCGTCACAACCGGAGGCCAGCAGGCAATTGACCTGATCACCAAGGTGCTGATCGATCCCGGCGACGTGATCATCTGCGAGGCACCGTCCTACCCCGGGGCGCTGCCCACCTTCTGTTCATACGAGGCCGATGTGAGGCAGATCGAAATGGACGGCGAGGGGATGCGGATCGACCTGCTTGAGGAGACCCTGGCCAGGCTCGATTCGGAAGGCCGGCGGCCGAAGTTCATCTATTCGATTCCGACCTTCCAGAACCCCGGCGGGGTGACCCTTTCACTGGAGCGGCGCAGGCGCCTGGTTGAGATCGCCCGGGAGCGCGAAATCCTCGTGGTCGAAGACAATCCCTACGCCCTGCTCCGCTTCGAAGGGGAGCCGCTTCCGACTCTCTACAGCCTCGACGGCGGCAATTTCGTCGTGTACCTGGGTACTTTCTCGAAGATCCTTTCGGCCGGCCTGAGGGTCGGCTGGCTGGCGGCACCGGCGCCGATCAGCAAGAAGGTGGTACTCGGCAAGCAGGCGGCGGACCTGTGTACTTCCACCCTGACCCAGGATTTTGCCGGGCACTTTTTCCAGAGCGGACGCTGGCGGGAATACGTGGATGAACTGATCGGGATCTACCGCTCCCGGCGCGACGCGATGATCGCGGCGATGTCCGAATATTTTCCGCATGGCGCGAGCTGGAATGAGCCGTCCGGGGGTCTGTTCATCTGGGCGACCATGCCCGAGGTGCTGAACAGCGAGGATCTGCTGGCCAAGGCGCTTTCACGAAATGTGGCTTTTGTACCGGGACCGAACGCCTACGTGGACGGGCGGGGCCAAAGTTCGATGCGACTGAACTATTCGGGGGTGAAAGAGGATGAGATCATCGAGGGTATCCGCCGGATCGGCCAGGCCGCAAAGGAACAGTTGAGGCTTTACGAAACGATGACCAGCACCGATGAAATGCGGCTTCCGTCGCAGGAGGAAATGCCATGAGAGTTGCACTGCTTCAGGGCGGCCGCTCGCTGGAACGTGGCGTGTCGTTGCGATCCGGTCAGCGGGTGGTCGACGCCCTGCTTTCTCTCGGCCATGAGGTCGAAGTGCTCGACCTGGGTCCGGACCTTGTACCCCGGCTTGACAGGAGCCGCCCCGAGGTTGTCTTCATCGCTCTGCACGGAACCGAAGGGGAGGACGGCACCATCCAGGCATTGCTCGAATCGCTCGGGATTCCTTACACGGGTCCGAAGGTAGCCGCCTGCAAGGTCTGCATGGACAAGTGCCTGAGCAAGTACATCCTGCGGGAGCATGACCTTCCGACCCCCGACTGGGTCAGCTACAGCGAAGCCGCAATCCGTGACTTCGGCGCCGCCTCAACCTTCGCTTCCGCGGTCAGGCAGGTGGGCCTGCCACTGGTGGCCAAGCCTGCTTCCCAGGGTTCTTCGCTCGGCATCAAGGTTGTGACTTCAGCCGACCAGATCCCCGGGGCGCTCATCACGGCACTCAGCTACGACCGGCATGCCCTGCTTGAGACCTGGGTCAGCGGCCGGGAACTGGCCGTTGCGGTGCTCGGAGGGGAGGTCCTGCCGGTGGTCGAGGCGATCCCGACCGAAAGCGATGCCTACGACTTCGAGGCCCGCTACGAGATCGGGGGCGCAAGCTTCAAGTGTCCTGCCGATCTGACCGAGGCGGAGCTGGCGGAAGTCAGGCGGGTCGCGCTCGCCGCCTACCGGGCGCTGGGTTGCACCGGTTTCTCGGTGGTTGACCTGATCCTGACCGATGATGGGCCCCGGATCCTTGAGATCAACGCGATCCCGGGCCTGACCGAGACTTCACTGCTCCCCCAGGCGGCGGAGGCAGCCGGACTCGACTTCAACCAGTTGATCCAGCGGATTCTCGATCTGGCTCTGGCCGAGAACCCGGCCTGAGGGACTGATCGCGGGGCTCAGCTGTCCTGAAGGAAGTCTTCCGGTGAGACATCGTCGAGGAAGTCCTTGAACTTCTCGACAACCTGTTCGTTGTCGTCGATGTCCTGGTCGAACTCGATCGAGGATTCTTCAATCACGTCTTCCGCAACAAAGATCGGGGCCTGCACCCGGACCGCCAGGGCAAGGGCATCGGATGGCCGGGAATCGATTTCAATCTCGGATCCCGAAACCGACAGGGTGATCGTTGCGAAAAACGTATTGTCGCGCAGTTCGTTGACCGAGATCTTCTCCACTTTTGCCTCGGCCTGGTCGATGATGTCAACCAGCAGGTCATGGGTCATGGGCCGCGGGGTGTCGGCGCCCTGGAGCTTCATCAGGATCGCGGCAGCCTCGGGGTGGCCGATCCAGATCGGCAAGTACCTGTTGTCGTCAATCGTCTTCAACAACACGATCGGCTGTTTCCCGACCATGTCGAAGCTGACTCCGTAAATCTGGACCTCTCGCATCGCGGTTTCCGATTATAGGTAGCGGCGCGGGGCGTCAGATGCGAGCGGGTGGTTCGAGGCCGATCAGCGGACCCCGCGGAGTCGGGGGAGCGGGTGGTCTACCGTCGGCCGGGAGTGGGCGATCCTGGATTCGAACCAGGGACCTCATCCTTATCAGAGATGCGCTCTAACCAACTGAGCTAATCGCCCTCGAGGGACCGGGATTGTACTTGCGGCTCGGGCCGGGTGTCGTCAGGTGAGAGGTGCCGGGCAGGTTGTGGTCCGGTGCCGGTCCGGTTCCGGGTGAAACTCCCGGGTGAAACTCCCGGGTGACCTGGTTCAGGCGAGCCGGTCGGCGATCTCTATTGCCTGAGCGAGATCGTCAAGCTCGATCTCGACGATCAGGCCCTTGCCTTTCGGCCGGATCCTCACCGGCCGGTCGAGCCCGGTCTCGAGGCGTTCGGTCGCCGAGGAGACGGCCTCGGATTCTTCCGCCGAAAGGCTCCGGGATTTCCGTCCCTTGGCTGGCGCCTTGGTCAGGGCCCGGGCGCCGGCCTCGGTCTGACGAACTGACCAGCCGTCCTTTTTGGCCTGACGAGCCAGTTTTCGGCGGTCTCCATGATCCGGCACCTGCAGGATCGCCCGGCCGTGACCTTCCGAAAGTTCCCCCTGCTCGAGCATGTCGAGCACCTCATCGGGGAGATCAAGCAGGCGGATCAGGTTGGATATCTGCGGGCGGCTGCGACCCACCCGCTTGCCGAGATCCTCCTTGCTCAGGCCGAGGTCTTCGACCAGGGCCGCGCAGGCCTTGGCTTCCTCCACCGGGTTCAGGTTCTCCCGCACCATGTTCTCGATCAGGGCGACTTCAAGCCGGTCCGCCTCATCCGAGTCACGGATCACCACCGGCACCTTTTCGACCCCTGCCATCTGGGCCGCCCGCCAGCGCCGCTCCCCGGCTATCAGCTCGAATTTTCCTTTTCCGACAGGCCTCACGATCAGTGGTTGGACCACTCCACTTGCCTTGATCGATTCGGCCAGGGCCTCCAGGGCATCCGGAGAGAAACTGGTTCGCGGCTGACCGGGATTGCGGTCAATCGACTCGACCGGCAACTCCCGCATGTCGGGGCCGGTCGCGGTCTCCGGGAGGATTGCTCCCAGTCCCTTGCCGAGGCCCCGTCTTTCAGCCACGGCGCAACACCTCTTCGGCCAGCAGGAGATAGGCCTCGGATCCGCGGGAACTGGGCGCGTAGTCGGTGACCGGGATCCCGTAGCTCGGTGCCTCGGCGACCCTGACGGTACGCGGGATCACGGTTCGGAAGACCGTCTCCGAAAAATGGTCACGCAGGTCGGCCTCCACCTGCTGGGCCAGCCGGGTACGTTCGTCGTGCATGGTCACGAGGATTCCGCCCAGGCTGAGTCCCGGGTTGAGTTGCTGCCGGACCATCGAAATGGTGTCGAGGAATTCGACCAGGCCCTCAAGCGCCAGATACTCGGCCTGAACCGGGATTATCACCCGGTCGGAGGCCACCAGAGCATTTACGGTGATCGGCCCCAGGGCAGGAGGGCAGTCAATCAGGACGATGTCGAAATCCTGATCAACGGTTCCCAGCTGCTCGCTGAGCCTGGTGTTCGGGCTCTCCAGAAGCGGCAATTCGACCACCGCGCCGGCAAGGTCCCGGCTCGCGGGAACCAGCCAAACGCCTTCCGGTCCGGCAGGCAGGGCGGCGGCGGAGAGAGTCACTTCGCCACTCAGAACCTCATAGCTGGTCGGGAGGTCGGTCTTGTCGAGGCCGAAGGCCACGGTCGCATTGGCCTGCTGATCAAGGTCAACCACCAGGACCTTGCGCCCCAGCCGCGCAAAGCCGGCACCGAGGTTGACGGCTGTGGTGGTCTTGCCCACGCCACCCTTCTGGTTGGCGATCGAATAGATCACCGCGTCACCATGCCGGGGAGGAATTCACACGTGGAAAACGAAGAGGTCATGCGAGGGCCAGCTTAGAGACTTTCCTGCGGCCGGCGGTTGCCAGTTCAATGGCCGGTGGGGGTTTCGGCGTCTGGACGCAGATCCGGACGCGACGTTCTGCGGTTCCCGAGGGGCCGCTTGCGTGCCATGCCCGGCCGGCGGGGCAGGCCCGGTGGCGTGGGGCCGCTCTTCCTGACCACATACAGGCATCTCTCTCTCGATTGACGGTATGGCGTGACTGAAATCCGCCGCTGGACGGTCATCGCCAGCCGGTCCTGGTTTTCGCCGATCAGTCGCTCTGATTCGGGTTCTGGTTCACCCTTCCAGGCAACCAGGTGGCCCCCCTCGACCAGGAGCGGGGATGCCAGTTCGGCCAGAACCGCTAAGGGAGCGACCGCCCGGGCGGTAACCAGGTCATACCGCTGATATCCGTCCCCCTTGGCCCAGTCCTCCGACCGGGTCTTGACTGCTCGCGCGTTCTTCAGTCCCAGAGCCAGAATCACCTCATTGATGAAGTCCACCTTGCGGCCCACCGAATCAATCAGGGTGAACTGGCAATCCGGTAGGAGGAGCGCCAGGGGAATGCCCGGGAACCCCGCTCCGCTGCCGAGATCAAGGCAGGCCGAAGCTTCCCCGACCTCGGGACAGGCCAGCCCGCTCAGACTGTCAGCCACGTGGATCAGGCGCGCCTCGCCCGGTTCGGTGACCGAGCTGAGGGAGGTGTGACTCGAAGCCAGCAGCTCCAGCATCGGATCGAACCGGCTCAGGACCTCCGGGTTCAGCCAGGGCGCGGGTTCGCCGGATGGCGCGGGTTCGCCGACCGGTCCGGGTTCGCTGGCCGACACGGGTTCGCCGGATGGCGCGGTCTGGCCGGACGACGCGGATTCACCGGATGAACCGGCCTTCCCGACCGGCCCGGATTCACCGGACGAACCGACCTCACTCACTGATCAGAGGTGCGACCACCACCCGGCGATGGGGCTCATCGCCGGTGCTGAAGGTCTCGACTTCCGGCCGGCCCTTGAGGTGCTCGTGGACCACCCGGCGCTCACGAGCATTCATCGGGTCGAGTTCGACCTCGTCCCCGGATGCGACCACCTTCTCGGCCGCCCGGTCGGCCCGCTCGGAAATGATCTCTTCCCGCCTGGCCCGGTATCCGGCCGCGTCCACCACGACCCGTTTACGTTCACGGAGACCCCGGAATGCGGCCTGAAAGGCGAGAAGCTGAAGCGCGTCGATGGTCTGGCCACGGCGGCCGATCAGCAGGCCGTAATCCTCGTCGCCCTCGACCGTGGCGGTAATCACATCCTCGGTCTCTTCCAGGTCAACCTCGCCATCGAGCTCGAGTTCATCCAGAACCCGCTCAACCAGAAATCTGACCCGTTCGGCCGGTTCGGACGGCCATTCGCTCGCTTCCATCGTTCGCAGTCTAGATGGTTGTTTTCCGAATTGGCGGGGATTCGGCGAAGTTCAGCGCTTGCGCTTCTTCTTTTTCGGGGGCGGGGGTGGTGGTTTCGTGGATGCCGCTGCCGCAGCGCCTTCCGGTGTGGCCATGACCGGTGGTGGAATAACCCTGTTGACCACTGCCTGCTGACCGATCGTCCAGACGTTGGTCGTGATCCAGTAGAGGATCAGTCCGGCCGGGAAGCCGATGATGAAAGGCACGAAGACAAAGGGCAGAGCCATCATCAGGATCCGCTGGTTGCGGTCGGAACTGGTCGCCATGACCAGTCCGGAAAAGAGCTGGGTTGCGACGTAGATGATCAGCAGGGCGACCAGGACTCCTCCGGTCGCCTTGTCGGTCAGGTCGGGGATGAAGAGGAAAGACTCACCGAACGGGTAGAGCGCATGAATGGCGGGATTGGCGTCAATCTGCGCCTGTGTGAGCTGACTGCAGGCGACTGCGGTCTGACCGCAGATATCCTCCCGGAGAGGTCCACGCAAGGCCTGAAAAAGCGTGATGAATACTGGCAACTGGGCCAGGAGGGGGATACAGGAGGCAAGCGGGTTGATCTTGTTCTCCTGGTAGAACTTCATCATTTCCTGCGAAAGCCGCTGGCGATCGTTCTTGTACTTCTCCTGCAGCTCCTTGAGCTGGGGCTGGAATGCCTGCAGCGCCCGCATGCTCTTGATCTGCTTGTAGGTGAGCGGGATGAGCAATGCCCTGGTGCAGATGGTCAGCAGGATGATCGCCATGCCCCAACTGACGCCGAGATCGTCGTGAAAGAAGGAAAGAACCCCGTTGGCCACATCGATCAGTGGCTGCAGGATGTTGGCGATCGGCATCAACGCTGTCTGTTTTCTCCGTGGTAGACGGCCGGGTCCATTGGCCCGACCTTCAAAGTGAATTTATCCCGCACGGGATCGAAGCCGCCGTGACTGAAGGGATTACAGCGCAGGATGCGCCAGCAGCCGAGAACTGTACCCCGAATCACGCCGAAGCGTTCTACCGCCTCCACAAAGTAGGCCGAACAGGTCGGTTCATATTTGCATCGGCGGGGGAGAAGGGGGGATATCCACCGCTGGTAGGCGCGAATCGGGGCGAGCGCAATCCGTTTCACGTGGAACGCTTTCCGGACACATTCAGCTTCAGGACCTCTTCCACGCAGTCGGCCGCACCGGTCAGCCCTTCTTTCTCGATCACTTCCCCGATTCCAGGTCGCGCCACAAGGACGAAATCCTCCTCGGCGGTGTCGGGGCTCACCTTCGACCAGAAGGCCTCCTTCAGGACCCGTTTGACGCGATTTCTGGTCACCGCGTCGCCGAGCTTCTTTGAGACGCTGACTCCGAGCCTGATCTCCGAATCATCATCCGGTGAACGATCGAAGCGGTAAAGCACCAGGAACCTGGTTGATCTCGACGACCCTTCCCGGTAAACGCGCTTGAAATCCCCGCTACGGGAGAGTCTTCGGCGCCTGGGGGACCCAGGGCCGGCAGCAGTCATGGTCAGACGGCGAGCCGCTTGCGGCCCTTGCGCCGACGACGGCGAATCACTTCACGCCCACCGCGGGTGCTCATCCGGGCACGAAAACCATGTGTCTTCGCCCGCTTGCGCTTCTTTGGCTGATAGGTACGCTTCATTGGAGCCGGGCAGTATAAGGGCAATCGGCTTCCGGTGTTCACTGCTTCCCTTCCCACTCCTGGAAGAAGTGCGGTTCGAGTCCCTTCGGACCCATCCCATCCGGATTCGCTGCCGTCCTTCTGGCAGTCAGCCGTCCAGCCCGGATGAAGAAATTTTCCGCGCGATTTGCGGAGCCGCAAGGCGGACTCTCCCGAACCGGCGCTATGGTCGCCTTGCTGGTTCCGGTTGCTGCTGCCCATCCCGTCCGCCTCCTTCTGCGACCGGTTGAACGACATGGAAACTACTACGGCTAACTCGTCAATAACCCGCTCTGGAAGCCAAATTCAACTTCCTGGATCGGCTCGTGCTGCAACCGAGTGGGCGACGCTTCAACCTCTTCTCAAGAGCCGCCTGTTTGACACGGCCTGGCGAATGTGGATTGAACCGGTTCAGCCCGTGGCGGTCCGCGCAAACACTCTCTACCTCACCGCCCCCGACCCGATTCGTACCTGGGTTGAGCGCCGTTACCTCGAGGTGATATCCGCCACCCTGGCCGACGCCGACTCCCGGCTGACTTCGGTCACTTTCGAGAATCCCCCGGCACAGCCCGAGGAGTCCCGGCCTGCCGGACCCAATCCCACCCATACCTTCGACCGTTTCGTGATCGGGCCCGGCAATCATCTCGCCCATGCCGCCGCCCTCGCCGTCGCCGAGGCGCCGTCCGAGGCCTACAACCCTCTCTTCATCCACGGACCGCCCGGCCTCGGCAAATCTCATCTGCTCGGCGCGATTGCCAACTATCTGTCACATCATGTACCCGAGCTCAAGGTCCTCTACACCAGTGCCGAGGCCTTCACCGCCGAGTTTGTCACCGCACTGCGCCGGGATGGAACCACAGAGTTCAAACGTCGCTACCGGGACCTCGATGTCCTGCTGGTCGATGACATCCAGTTTCTGGCCGGGAAACATCACACCGAAGAGGAGTTCTTCCACACCTTCAATGCCCTTCATGATGCGGGTAGCCAGATTGTTATTTCCGCCGACCGGTCTCCCGCGGATATTTCCTCCCTCGCCGAGCGGCTCAGTGACCGTTTCGAATGGGGTCTCACCGTCCCCGTCGCCGCTCCGAATCTAGCTACCAGACTCACCGTGCTTCGCCATCTCGTCACCGAAGCGGGCCTCGAGATCACCGACCAGGATGCCCTCACCATGCTTGCGCGCCGCGCCCAGGCCAACCTCCGCCAGCTCCGCGGAGCCCTGACCCGGGCAATCGCCGAATCCTCTCTCACCTCGGTCCCCATAACCGCCGAGCTAATCGGCCGGGCCTTGCCTTCCCGCGAAACCGTGCCCGCCCGCCAGATCACACCCGAATTGATCCGGCAGACCTCAGCGGACCATTTCCAGACCGGTGTCGATGTCCTCCAGTCCCGTCGCCGTGACCGCCAGACGGCAACCGCCCGGCATGTAGCCATCTACCTGACCCGGGAACTCACATCTTTGTCCCTGCCCCAGATCGGAATGCTCTACGGCGATCGCGACCATGCGACGGTCCTCAACTCGATCGACAGGATCGAACAATCCCTTGGCCAGGATGCCGGCATCACCACCGCGGTCGAAATCATCCGGGCCAATCTCCACAGTTGTCCAGAAAACTGAGCAGCGCCTCCTGCCAGCCGCCGGTCACAGTGAAAGAATCCCGGACAGTACACAGGTTCTCAAACACTGATTCGGCTTCGTGAAGCCGTTCCGGTCGCTTCTCCGCTTTACTCCACAGAACCAGAACCCCTAAACAAGGTAGTCGGATTTTGAAGTTCTCAATCAAGAACAGTGAACTCGCCGGGAAACTCGCCCTCGTGGCCCGCACCCTGGCTACCGGTGGAGCCAATCCCGAACTCGCTGGCATCCTGATCGAATCGAAGGAAGGTCGCCTCTCGTTCAGCTCCACCGATGGCAACCTGAGTCTGCGGGTTCCGGTTCATCTTGAGGGTCAGGCTGAATCGGATGGCCGGGCCCTCCTTCCCGGACGGCTTCTGGCGGACATCTCCCGGCTGCTCGGATCCGGCCAGTCGGCCATTGAATACTTGTCATCGGAACGAACGGTGAAGATCAGTTCCGGATCGTCGAATTTCAATCTTCGTACTCTCAATGACCAGAACTTCCCGCCTTTGCCCGAGGCCGGGGGAGACTCGATTTCACTGGGTCGGGAGTCGCTCCTTCAGACGATTGAGCTGGTCGCCCGGGCAGCTTCACGTGACGACATGCGCCCGGTGCTGACCAGCGTCCAGGTCATCGCCAGCGGTGACCAGCTGACCATGGTGGCGACCGATTCCTACCGGTTGGCGGTCAAGCAGACTCACCTCGCGGAACCGGTCCCGGTTGACCTCGACCGGAATATTCCGGCCAATGCCCTGCGGGAGTTGTCCCGGCTCTTGACCACTTCCGATTCAGAATCTCTGCGCCTGTCGGTCACCGACCGGCAGGTGGTTTTCAACGTGGACGGCTCGATTCTCTCAACCAATACCATCGACGGGCAGTTCCCCAAATATCAGCAGCTCTTCCCTGAAACCTGGGATCACGATGTTCGCCTGCCTCGAACCGAACTGCTTGAGTCTGTGCGCCGGGTAAGCCAGATGGCGCAAAAGAACCGTCCTCTGAAGGTGGCCCTGTCTCCGGGTGAGCTCACGATCTCGGCCGAGACGCCGGATCTCGGTGACGCCGAAGAGAAACTCCCGGCGAATTTCGACGGTGAAGAACTGGCAATCGGCTTCAATCACGAATTCTTTCGTGACGGGCTGGAGGCCATTCAGGGGGAGGAAGTTCTGCTTCGCTTGATCTCCCCCCTTCGTCCCGGCCTGCTCCAGCCGGTTGACAGCGATGACTTCCGTTACCTGGTCATGCCGATCAGGCTGAACGAGTAGCCCCTTGATCATCACCCGGGTCGAAGCGGACCGGATCCGGTCTCTGGCCGGGGTCGACTTTCATCCGGCTGCCGATCTCACGGTGATCGTCGGACCCAACGGGGCCGGCAAGACGAACCTGGTTGAATCGATCTTCTTCGGCTTGACCGCCCGGTCCTTTCGTACGGCGGATCGGCGTGACCTGATTCCCTTCGGGTCCTCATTCGCCCGCTGCAAGGTGACCGTCGCGAGTGCCGGTCTGGAGCATGTCTTCATGTCTTCCATCTCGCGTGGCGAAGGCAGCCGGTTCACCTTGGACGGCGCGGCCATCGACCGCTCCGAAGCCGTTCGTCATCGCCCGATGGTGACGGTTTTTTCCCCGGATCGGCTGGAACTGGTCAAGGGTCCTCCGGCGGGACGGCGCGGTCACATTGACAGTTTTGTGGCGGCGAGATGGCCTGGCCGGTCCAGCTACAGGTCGTCGTTCGGCAAGGTTCTCGCCCAGCGAAACGCATTATTGGCACGAATTTCATCGGGTCAGGCAGATCGCTCACAATTGGCCACGTGGAATGAGCGGTTCGCCGAGACCGGTTCGGACCTCGCCCGGAGCCGGGCAGAAGCAGTGGCTGAACTGCGCGATCGCTGGTTTGAAGCGGCCGGGCAGTTGGGGCTTGAGGGCTCCAGGTCGCTTGAGTACCGTCCGGGGGCGGCAGTCGGTGCGGCCGAGTTGACGGCCGGCCTTGAGGAACGGCTGGAAGCGGACCTTCGTCTGGCTCGCAGTACCTGGGGGCCGCATCACGACGAGATCCGTCTCGAGCTCGACGGTCGGCAACTGCGGCGGTTCGGTTCCCAGGGACAGCAGCGCCTCGGCTTGCTCGCCCTGCTGTTCGCAGAGCGGTCAGCCTTGCTGGAGTCAGGTGGCGTGCC
>JBGAOF010000033.1:0-13841 GCA_044221915.1 Solirubrobacterales bacterium | reverse complement strand
GGTGGGTTCGGGGGGACCGGTTCGGATTCCTGGCTCGGGGTTGGCGGCTATTCGCTTTGAACAGGGGTTCCGAAGAAGACCGCGACCAGTGACGCGACCGCGCCAGTCGTCAACACGATTCCGCCAAGAGCGGGCAGCCAGAATCCAAGTCCGAAGCCGATCAAGGTCGCGAGGGCCGCAATCGCGAGGACCGACCACCATTCGGCGAGGATCACGAGTCCCTGGCGGCCGGACGGAAGTGATGTGGCCACGTCGGGTGTGGCGGCGTCGGATGTGGCCGCGCCAGTTGAGGCCACGTCGGATGCGGCTGGTTCGCGGCCGGACGGAAGTGATGTGGCCACGTCGGGTGTGGCGGCGTCGGGTGTGGCCGGTTGAGGCCGGGCTGAAGGTTCCGCGAACGGGCGGCCTGCGACCGGCGCCGAGAAAAGGACCCCGACTACCAGAATGACCACCCCCGCCCCGGCGACCGCGAGAGAGAAAGGTCCGAGCAAGGCCAGTACGGCACCGAGACCGGCCAGGATCCGGCCCGGGTCGGCCAGTAGCCGAACCTCGCCCCGGCTAGAGATCGAGGTCGAAGGTGGCGGGGCCGTCTTCACCCTCGATTATCAACTGAACCGGCCTTTGTTCAGCCGATTCGCGGTCGATCAGGTAAAGCAGCATCGCGGCACCAACCGATCCGACCTGGGCAGTCGAATCAACCACGGGGAGATTGTCGCCAGCCCCGATTGTCGATCCTGTCTCAAGCGCGTAATTGCTCTGGCTGGGGATGTTGGTGTACTTGCGCCCGGCTGTGGTCTCGATCTCGAAACTCTCTGGAATCCGGGCCGCTTCATCGCTGTCGTTGTGGATGTCGAGAAACACCCCGATATACATCTGATCCGGGCCCGGCGGGCGTTTGCCGACCAGATATTCGGCATCCTCGACATCGTTGATGTTGAGGGGCCGGGTGAAGAGCACGTTGTACTGAAGGGGACCGAGTTTCACAATCTCGCCTTCGGCCAGGCCTTCCTTCTCCTCGTGTCCACCGCCACAGGCGGCAAGCGCAACACCGGAAATCGCTACGACGAGGGCCAGGACGAGGCCACGGAACCATTTGCTCTTCGGGATCATTTCCATCGCTGCGGGAGTCTAATCGGCCGATCCGGGATGTGCTGAGCGGCTGTCAGGCAACTCCGGTTGCGTGCCGGTTGCCGCCTGCCACCGGGACCTCCGCCTTCTCGGTCCGGCCAGATTCGACCGCATCACGCAGTCGCCTTCCGGCCTGTTCAAGACGACGCCTGTGCCACCTGGCCCCGCCGGTCAGCCGGTTATGCACCTTGGAGAATCCGACCGGCACAATCCAGAAGGTGATCCGCACCCGAGTCACCCCGGTCGCAGTTTCTTCCAGTTCCCATTCGGTCCCGGTCGCATTTCTGTTGTAGCTGCCAGTCCCCCCGCGCTCCGAGATCCGGCGCGGGGCCTCGGCCGAGGTGATAGTCGAGTCCGCCCAGGCCTTCCTGCGCCTGAACTGCCAGCGGGCCCCGGCTCCGACACCACGGGAATCGAGGCGAAGCAACCGGAAGTTCTCGATCGTGTCCCCGTAGAGGAACGGACGGGTGTCGAAGTCCATCAGGTAGTCGAAAATCTGCTCGCGGGGAGCGTCGATATCGAGTTCGGTGAAAACGGGACCCATCGGGGCGGATTCTAGGGGCTGACCGGCGATAGGGTGTACCGGTGTCCACGACCATCGCGATTCTCTCCCAGAAGGGCGGTACGGGCAAGACGACTCTGACCCGCTCGCTTGCCGAGGGTTTGCGCCGTGCCGGGCTCTCGGTGCTCGCCATCGACGCCGACCCCCAGGGCAACCTTTCCGAGTATTTCGGAATACCGGCCGATGCTTTCCCGACGCTCGGCGAGGTCCTGGCCGGTCAGCAAAGGGCGATTGACGCAGTTCACAACGGGCCGGACGGCGGTCAGGTGATCCCGGCCAACCTGGGCCTGGCCGAAGCAGAACTGATGCTGGCGGGCAAGATCGGGCGGGAACTCACCCTGAGAAACGCCCTGCGGGAACCGAAACGTCAGTTCGACGTGATCCTGATCGACTGTCCGCCAACGCTCGGACTGCTCACCGTGAACGCACTGGTCGCATCCGACCGGGCGATCCTCTCCACCCAGGCCGAACATTTCTCCGAACAGGGGGCCGAACAGGCGATGGAGGTGATCGGCCTCGCCAAGGAAAACCTGAACCCGGACCTGGAACTGCTTGGTGTGCTGCTGAACATCGCCGACATGCGAACGAACCACGCGCGCCACACTCTGGAGACGATGCGCGAAGAGTTCGGTGAACTGGTCTTTGACACGGTGATCCGAAGATCCATCGTCTACCCGGAATCGGCCCGCGCCGCGAAGCCGATATTCGACTACCGCCGACGCAAGTCGCTTGACTACGCGCAACTCACGGTCGAGGTTCTTCAGCGACTTGACTTTCCGGCGGCCCTCTCTGAGGCCAGGGCCCGGCTGTCCGAGCTCACCTAGCCCGGGCCGAGGAGAACAGCCCAGATCAAGGCGACCGAGATCGCCGTGAACGAAAGCCCCGCCAGCGTCCGGAAGAGAAGCTTCTTCTCGTGGGCGGGATCAAAGGCCCCGGGCAGAAACAGGAGGGGATTCACGATCGTCCCGAAAACCAGCAGCCCGGCCAGCAGGTCCGGGGGATCGTCCAGCACCGACCCCAGGGCGATCAGGATCAGCCCCATCAGGATGTAGTCAATGTGAATCTGGAGAACTGCCCGTGGCTGTCGCAGCCCGATCCGATGGAAGAGATCAGGTCGCTCCTTGCGGAGGACAACCGCCCAGCCGAGCAGCCCGCCGACCGCCAGCTCGATCAGCCCGATCTGGATCAGCAGATCCATCTCAGAGCTCCGGAACATCAGCGCCGAGTGGGCTGAAACCGATCCGTCTCACGGTCGCCCATCCCTCGCAACGCTCCCTCAACTGCGCCAGTACCAATCCGGTCTCCTGCCAGCCGGTCCAGACCAGTACGGTCGGCCCGGCCCCGGAAATCGTCGCCCCCACCGCACCAAGTTCCGCCGCAGACTCGACGATTTCCATCGAGCGCGGGAAAAGATGCCGGCGCCGCTCCTGATGCAGGCGATCCCTGAGGCCCATGCCGATCAGGCCGAAATCCCCCCGGCCGAGCCCGAGCGCAAGGTGCGCAGCGGCGGAAGCATTGGCGACCGCGTCACCGACCGGAATCTCGGCCGGGATCGCTTCACGGGCCCGGCTGGTTGAAACCTCCTCGTCCGGAATCACGAGAACCCCCTCGAGACCCTCCGGCGCGGTGATCACGGTCGCGGTCAGCGACGGATCCGCCGCGCAAAGGACGAAGCCACCGTAAATCGCGGCGGCCACATTGTCGGGATGGCCCTCCAGGGCCGTCGCCCGCTCCAGCATTTCCGCGCGTTCCAGCCCGAGTTCGAAGAGGTGGTCGGCAGCGACCAGGCCGGCAACGATCGCGGCCGCGCTGGAGCCCATGCCCCGGGCCAGCGGGATCTCGCCTCCGACACGAAAGGAAATCCCGTCGGCCGGGTGAAGCGTCTCAAACGCCTGGACGACCAGATTCCCGCGATCGAGCGGAACATCCGGCACCTCGCTGGTGACCGAGAAGCTGCCGGTCTCCTGGACTTCCAGTTCAAGGTGAAGGTCGAGCGCCACCGCCATTACGTCATAGCCGGGGCCTAGATTGGCCGATGAGGCGGGAACCCGGACAAGACGATGGCGTTCAGTCACCCCCGAGAATCTAGCCTGCAAGTGACCCGCTCTGCCGGGCGGTACGGAAGTCGCAACCGGCGAGGCCAGACCGTCGGCCGGGCCGGTTGCTCCGGCTTGCTAAAGATTCTTCGGTGAATTCGTCCCTCAACACCGCTTCTCTTCCCGCCCTCCGGATCACCGACCTGGTCAAACGGTATCCGACCGGAACCGAGGCCCTGAAAGGCGTGTCTCTCGAAATCGCCGACGGTGAATTCTTCGGACTGCTCGGTCCTAACGGGGCCGGGAAGTCAACCCTGATCCACTGCTCGACCGGTCTCGCCAACCCGACGTCCGGTTCGATCGAGATTTTCGGACACAACGCCGTCACCAACTATCGGCAGGCCCGCGAGGCCGTTGGCCTGGCCCCGCAGGACCTCAACATTGACTGGTTCCTGACCGTCGAAGAAACTCTCGACTTCCACGGCGGCTATTTCGGGATGAGCAAACAGGAGCGCAAGGAAAGGGTTGGGGAGCTCCTTTCCACCTTCTCGCTTGAGGAGAAGCGGGACAACCGGACCCGGGAACTTTCGGGAGGCATGAAGCGCCGGCTGATCCTCGCGCGAGCATTGATGCACCGTCCGAAGCTGCTGATCCTCGACGAACCGACCGCCGGTGTTGACGTCGAATTGCGGCTTGAGCTCTGGCATTACGTCCAACAGATAAACGCGGAGGGAACCACGATCCTGCTGACGACCCACTATCTCGAAGAGGCCGAGCAGCTTTGCAGCCGGATTGCTTTCATCAACAATGGGGAAATCGTCGATCAGGGTTCAAGCGCCGAGCTCGCCCGGCGTTTCGGGGTTGGCAGCCTCGAGGATGCCTACCTTGAACTGGTCGGTCGCAAGGAGCTCTCACGGGCCCATGTCGGTGCCGACGCGGAGGCGGGAAGTTGAGCCCGGCAATGGTTCGCCTTCTCGCCCTGACCCGGCGGGAAGTGAGTCGCTTCATGAAGATCCCCCGGCAGACTATCGGCGCCCCACTGCTTGAGACCTTCCTCTACATCTCGATTTTCGGTGCGGCCCTCGGCTCCAGGGTCGGGGACCTCGACGGGGTCGAATACGTGGTGTTCGTCATCCCGGGGCTGATCATGATGGCTTTCGCTATCAACGCTTTCACCAACAATTCATCGTCGATCCTCCAGCAGAAGTTTCAGCGGGCGATCGACGACCAGCTGTCCTCCCCGTCGTCGCCTGGCCAGCTCCTTGTTGCCTTCACCCTCGGTGGTTTCTTGCGCGGCCTGCTGATCTCGTTCGTCACCTTCCTGGTCGCCAGCGTGCTGGTCGACCTGCCGGTCGAACACGCCTACATCCTCTTTCCGGCTCTTTTTCTGGTCGGCTGGTTCTTTGCCAGCCTGGGGGTCCTGGTCGGGGTTCGGGCCGAGCAGTTTGATGATGTCTCCTTCGCCCAGACCTTCATCCTGCAGCCGTTGATCTTCCTTGGCGGCGTCTTCTACTCGGCATCGCTCCTGCCCGAGCCGTACCAGACGCTGACTCACTTCAACCCTGTCTACTACATGATCTCGCTGGTCCGTTACGGGTTTCTCGGGGTTGCCGATATCAGCGTCTGGCTCTCGCTTGGCTTCCTGACGGTAGCCACCGCCGGATTGACATTCGCCAACTACCGTATGTTCAAATCCGGCTACAAGCTCCGGACCTGAGGGCGGCCAGTACCACCGGTCGACCGGTCAGGACATGCTGGCGGCCAGGTCCCTCAGCCGAAAACGGCTTCCTCCACGGCCCCGATATCATTCGGGCAGTTGATCACCGAAGGGGCCTTGCCGAGGGCCGTGTCCGGATCCTTGAGCCCATGACCGGTCAGGACGCAGACGACCGTTTCCGGCCTGTCCATGCCCTCGACCGTGGGCAAGCCGTGGGTCAGAATGCCCGCCACCGAAGCGGCCGAGGCCGGTTCACAGAAAACCCCTTCGTTTGAGGCCAGCCAGTGGTAGGCGTCAAGGATCTGCTCGTCGGTGACCGCCGCGACCCGGCCCCTCGACGTGTTGAAAGCGTTCATCGCCTCCTCCCAGCGTGCCGGGTTGCCGATGCGGATCGCCGAAGCGATCGTCTCCGGGTTGGCAACCGGGGCACCGTCAACCAGCGGGGCCGAGCCCGCAGCCTGAAACCCGAAACAGATCGGCGAGGTGCCGCGCTCCTGAAAACCCTTCCAGTAGGCGGTCACGTTGCCGGCGTTTCCGACCGGGATCGCCAGGGCATCCGGGGCGTGGCCAAGTTCGTCGATCAACTCGAAGGCGGCGGTTTTTTGTCCTTCGATCCGGTAGGGGTTGACCGAGTTGACCAGCTCAATCGGATTGCGTTCGGCCAGTTGGCGGACGATGGTCAGGGCATCGTCGAAGTTGCCTTCGAGAGCGACCACCCTGGCGCCGTGCATGAGGGACTGGGCGAGCTTGCCGATCGCGATGTTCCCTTCAGGCACGATCACGGCACCCCTGAGTCCGGCCCGGACCGCGTAGGCGGAGGCCGAAGCTGCAGTGTTGCCGGTCGAGGCACAAATCACCGCCTTCGCCCCTCGTCCCGCAGCCCGGGAAACTGCAACGGTCATGCCGCGATCCTTGAAGGATCCGGTCGGATTGGCACCCTCGATCTTGAGCCAGACCCGCGCTCCGACCCTTTCGGAAAGGTGTGGAGCCTCGACCAGGGGAGTTGAGCCTTCGTTGAGGCTGACTACCGGATCATCCGGTTCGAGGGGGAGGGAATCGCGGTATCTCTCAATCAGTGGCTGCGGCATGTCTTCCCGGTTGGTTGGCTCGGCTGCGTCGCGTCAGGCGACGAATTCCTCTTCGATTACACGGATGGATCGCGGGCTGGAGCGGAGCGAATCGAGCCGGGCGATCTCGGCGACCGCCGCCTTGAATTCCGACTCCAGGCAACGATGGATGACCATCACCAGCCGGGCATCATCCCCCAGACCCCGCTGGACAACGCTCTTTACCGAGACGCCACCATCCGACAGGATCCTCGCGACCTCGGCCAGGACCCCCGGCTCATCGGCAACCTCAAGATGGAGATAGAAGGATGAGGTGACATCGGTCAGCACCGGCAGATCACGGTCGGCCGTGTGGACGCGGGCATCACCGGCAACAACCGAGACGACATCGCCCAGCACCGCCGCCGCAGTCTGGAGGCCGCCGGCACCGGGCCCGGACATGGTGACCTCCGTGATTTCCGGGGCTTCGACCATCACCGCGTTGAACGGCCCCTCGATCGGGGCCAGCGGGTGGCCCGGGTAAAGGAAGCAGGGGAAAACCCGGACCGTGATCCCGCTCTCGAGTTTTTCTGCCACCCCGAGCAACTTCAGGGAGAGTCCCAGCTCCTTCGCGTATGCGAGGTCGTCCGGCTGGATGTCCTCGATCCCCTCAAAGTCCACCTGCTCGAGCGTGACGGGAGCATGGAATGCCAGCCGAGCCAGGATTGCCATCTTCGCTGCGGCATCCGCCCCGTTCACATCCTCTGTCGGGTCGGCCTCGGCGTAGCCAAGCTCCTGAGCCCGCTTCAGCACCTCTTCGTATGGGGCCCCGGTCGCGGCCATCTCGGAGAGGATGAAATTGGTCGTTCCGTTGACGATCCCGAAAACCTTGTTGAACTCGACCGCGCCGAAACTCTCCTGAACGACCCGGATCACCGGCACGACCGCAGCTACCGCTGCCTCGAAACGAAGCTGGACCCCGGCTTCCCGGGCCGCCGCAAAGAGCTCGTTTCCGTGCTGGGCGAGCAGCTGCTTGTTGGCCGTAACGACTGGCTTGCCGGCCCTGAGCGCGGCAAGTACATGCTCCCTGGCGGTGTCGGTACCCCCCATCAGCTCAACAATCACATCGGCATCGGGCAGGATCTCACCGAAATCACCGCGGCTGCGGGTCAGCACACCGGTTATCTCCGGCTGCCGGCCGGTAGCTGCCTCGATCTGCGCCGCCCGCTCGGCCACAAGTTCGTCGAAGGCCGACCCGACAGTCCCGCGGCCCAAGAGCCCGATTCTGAGTTTCTCGCTCACATGTCCCTTTTCATCAGGTCATCCCAGGTTTCCCGCCGGACCACAGCGCTGGCTTCCGAGTTTTCACAGAAAATGACTGGTGGTCGCGGCATTCCGTTGTAATTGTTTGCCATTGAATGGCCGTAGGCTCCCGTCGCCGGGGTGAGCAGGATGTCCCCGACTTCGGGGGCAGCCAGTTTCACATCCCGGATCAGGATATCCCCCGACTCGCAATGTGACCCCGCGATTGTCACCAGGGTGTCGGCCGGAGCGTCGGGACGGTTCGCGATCACCGCCGTGTACTTCGCGCCGTAAAGCATCGGCCGCAGGTTGTCTGACATGCCACCGTCCACGGCAACGTAGGTCCGGACACCGGGGATCTCCTTGACTGTGCCGACCCGGTAAATCGTCACACCGGCCGTCCCGACCAGGGAGCGGCCCGGCTCGATCAGGATCTTGGTCCGGTCGCCGAAGACGTCACGGACCGCCTGGACCTTCAGATTCACGTATTCCTCGATCGGCGGCGGCGAGTCCTCTTCGCCATAGGAGATCCCGAGACCACCGCCGAGGTCGAGCACCTCGCACCAGTCGCCACGAAGTTCACCCAGGGCCTCGACCGCAAGCCGGAATGGTTCGATCTCGAAGATCTGCGAGCCGATATGGAAATGGAGGCCGACCAGATTGAGGAGGTCAGAGCCAAGTACCCGTTCGATTCCCCTGGCCGCGGTCCCGTCTTCCAGCCCGAAGCCGAACTTTGAATCCAGCTGACCGGTCTGGATGAAGCTGTGGGTCGAGGGCTTGATTCCGGGCGTAACCCGCAGCAGGACATCCATCTTCCGGTCGAGCACCCTCTCGCAACGGTCAATCTCGTCGAAGGAATCGACGATGAGGTGGCCGACGCCGCTCTGGTCGGCGAGGGTCAGCTCGGCGTCCGTCTTGTTGTTGCCGTGCATATAGATTTTCGCCGGGTCGAAGCCCGCCGCGAGGGCCATGGTCAGTTCGCCGCCCGAGGCGACATCCACCGACAGTCCCTCCTCGGCAAAAAGGCGGTAGGCAGCGGTCACTGGCAACGCCTTGCTTGCGAAGAGCACTTCGAAGTGATCTGTGTGGGCGGCGAATGCACTCTGGTAGGCCCGGGCGCGCCCACGCATCTCCGCCGTCGCGAAGAGGTAGGCCGGCGTGCCGAACTCATGGGCGAGCTCGACCACGTCGCATCCGCCGATCTCGAGGTGCCCGGCCTCGTTGGTGATTGTGTCCTGCGGATACGGCATGGCCGCCATTCTTACGACTTCCGGCCACGGACACCGTTTCGATACGGTTCACGTCGTGGCAAGTTCAGGAAGACGGCCAATCAACGCACCTCCCGGGAGTCCGCAGGCCGCCGGGGTCCCTTGGCTGGGATTGTCGATCCTGCTGGTCCTGGTCCTGATCCTCGGTGCGTTCGTCGCCTATTTCTTCTTCGATGTTGGCAAGGACAGCGGGGGTTCCACCGGGTCGGTCGCCGGGACCGAGGTCGGCGCGACGGGCGACGCCGGGGAGATTTCCGGACACAGCGGCGGCACCCTTGGCTTCCCGGCGGCCGCAACCAGAAACACCACCCGAATCAGCGGTAACGACCCGGTTGACATCTCGATCGCTGCCGCCCTGGCCGCGTATCCCACTTCCGGTCCCGGGACTCCGCCAGCCGCGGTTACCCTGGTTGACGCAAATGACTGGCAGTCCGGCGTGGCCGCGGCGACCCTGAGCGCCATGCCGGTCGGAGCACCGATCCTGCTCGCTCCCTCCGGCACGCTCTCATCCGCCGGGGCTGAAACCCTGGCCCAGCTCAACCCGCTTGGCTCCCCCGCCACCGGAGAGAACAAGGTCTTCACGGTCGGCCAGGTCGCTCCACCCTCCGGCTTTGATGTGAAGCGGATTGATGGTGCCAGCCCCGCGGATATTGCCGCGGAGGTGGCCCGGGAAAGAGCGGCGCTGGTCGACGGCCCGCCCGGCGCCTTCGTGGTTGTCTCTTCGGAGGCTGTTGAATACGCATCCCCGGCGGCGACCTGGGCCGCCCGGTCCGGCGATGTGGTGCTCTTCACCGGCAAGGACGAAGTACCCAAGGCCACCCTTGACCTGCTCGGCGAGAAGGCGAACGAGAACGTTCCGATTTTCGTCCTCGGCCCGGCCGATGTGGTGTCCAGCAAGGCCCTGAAGCAACTCGACAAGGCCGGTTCGACCGTGGAGCGGGTCGGCGGCGACGACCCTGAAACAGCCGCCGTGGAGCTGGTTCGCTTTTCGAGTGGCCTGTTCGGATGGAACCTGAACGACCCTGGCCACGGTTACACCCTGGCCCGGACCGACCGGCCCATGGACGCAATCGCGACGACGGCCCTGTCCACAGGAGGCACCTGGCCGGCCCTTCTGCTGACCGATTCCAGCGAGGAGATGCCGCAGGTAGTGAAGGATTACCTGCTTGATGTCAAGCCCGGATACGACTCCGATCCCACCCGGGCGATTGTCAACCACGCCTGGGTGATCGGCGATGAATCCCTGATCTCCGTCGATGAGCAGGCCCGCCTCGATGATGCGCTTGAACTCGAAATCGTGGAAACTGCCAGTACAGGATGAGTGAAGCAGAACACATTGGAGTCCTAGGTGCGGGTGAGAGTCGGACGCCTGATTGCGGACCTCCCGGCTGGCGATCCGGCCCGGCTCTTTGGCGAGCAGGAAATGGCCCGGCTGGAAGAGCTCGCCGCCAACAGTGGCCAGCCCGGTCCCCGCCAGGCCCACTGAAACGGAACCCTGGCGTGGCGCTGAAGCAAGTTGCACCGGGGGTTGAGCGCCTTGGCCAGTTCCCGATTCCGATGGTCAACGTCTACCTGGCCGGCGATGTCCTTTTTGATGCCGGCACGACCTGGGATCGCTTTCGGATTCCCCGTCAGCTCAAGGGCCGGGAGCTTTCCCTGCTCGCCCTGACCCATGTTCACCCGGATCATCAGGGCCTGGCCCGGGAGATATGTCGTGATCGCGACATCCCCCTGGCCTGCCACGCGGGCGATGTCGATGCCATGGAAGGCCGGGTCCCGGTTTCCGGCGAGCAGGCAACGAATCCAGTGCTGAAGCTCGTACAAAGCTCCTGGGAGGGCCCGCCACACAAGGTCTCGAGGGTCCTCGAGGAGGGTGACAGGGTTGGCGAGTTCACTGTCGTCCACACCCCGGGCCACGCCCGAGGTCACGTCGTCTACTTCCGGGAACCCGACGGGGTAGCGATCTGCGGTGATGTGATCCGGAACATCAGCTATGCGACCGGGCGGACCGGCCTTGGCGAGCCACCGGGAATGTTCACCTACGACCCGGCCGAGAACCGCCGTTCGATCCGCAAGCTGGCCGCGCTTGAGCCGACCGTGCTTCTCCCCGGCCATGGCCCCGCTGTCACCGACATGGATCATTTTCAGGGCTGGGTTTCAAGCCTGCCGACTGACTGACCGGGCTCCCGGACGGCGGGTACCGGCCCAACTTGGCCGACCGGCCCAACCGGCCCAACCGGGCCGACCGGCCCGCCAGTGCCAACCGGCCCAACCGGGCCGACCGGCCCGCCAGTGCGGCCGAGAGTGGATTTCTCAGACCTATTTGCTGAAAAGTCCGCTCTCGATCACTCTGAAGGGCGGGTTCGTTCCGCGCCTGGCGCGGCTGAAGTTCACGGTCAGCCCCCCGGAGACCCGAAGACCTCGATGATCCGCTCGTTGTACTCGGTGATCTGCTCCTCGGGGATGAAGTAGGTCGGCGCTCCGGGGAGGATCGCGTCGCCGAACCGGGCGACTTCCGCGACCTTCTCACGGACCCTGTCCGGCGTACCAACCGCACAGTAGGTCTCGACCATTCCGTCCGGGATCGCATCGGCCACACCCTGGATGTCGCCGCGGCGGAACGCCTCACCTGCGTCAATCGCATTCTGGCCGAAACCATGGAGTTCAAACAGCGGCAGGTAGGTCCTGACTGTCGCGTAGAAAGCGAGGGTGCGGCGGGCCGCGTCGAGTCCCCGCTGGTAGTCGTCATCGATCGCCACGCAGATGCTGGGCAGGTAGGTGAACGAGGATCGGTCGCGGCCCGATCGGGAGAGGCCGAGCTCGAAAGCCGGCACGATCTCCTGCTCGATCCACTGGGCCGAGCAGATGATGTGGCCGATCAGTCCGTCGGCGACATCACCCGCCATCCGGGACATGCCCTTCTGGACCGCCGCCGTATAGATCGGGATGTCGGCCCGGACCGGTGGGGTCGCCCGGTACCAGCCCCTGATGTCGAGGTCGTAGTACTCGCCCTTGAAAGCGACCGCTTCGCCCGCAGCGGCGGCGTGGATGATCGCCCGGACGGCCTCGATCGTTTCCCTCAGATGAGGGGCCGGCCGGCCGTATTCGGCGTTGTGCCAGGTTTCGTTCAGCCTCTTCACACCCGGCCCGAGACCGAGCCGGAAGCGCCCACCGGAGATCTCGTCGATGTCCATGGCACTCATGGCCATGGACATCGGACTGCGCACGAAACCCCAGGCGATCGCGGTACCGATGTCAATCGATTCGGTTCTCGAGCCGAGAAAGGTGGTCTGGGTGAAGGCGTTGCGGAAGAGCTCGATCGCCCAGCCGCAGTCGAACCCGGCCGCCTCGGCCTTCTTGGCGAGGGCCGCCATGTCTTCCGGGGTCTTGCCCGTAATCCCGATTGACACCCGTTCCATGGCGGCCATTGACGGCAGGTTCCCGGTCCGGTCCGGGCTCAGATCCGTTCGATCAGAGTGGCGGTGCCGATCCCGCCGCCGCAACACATGGTCACGAGGCCTGTCTTCTTGTCCTGGCGCTCCAGCTCGTGCAGCAGCGTCGTCATCAGACGAGCGCCGGTTGAACCGAGTGGATGGCCCAGCGCGATCGCGCCACCGTTGACATTGACCTTGTCCATGTCCGGATCAAGCTCGATCTCCCAGGCCTTGACGACCGACGCGAAAGCCTCGTTGATCTCGGTCAGGTCGATGTCATCCATGGTCATGTCGTTGCGCTCGAGGATTTTCCGCGTGGCCGGGATCGGGCCGGTCAGCATGATTACCGGATCGACTCCGACCGCGGTCTGGTCAACGATCCGGGCGCGGGCCTTGAGCCCGAGCTCATCGGCCTTCTCCCGGGTCATCAGCAGCACGGCGGCGGCACCGTCGGAGACCTGTGACGAGTTGCCGGCGGTGATCTTGCCGTCCTCCTTGAAGGCGGGCTTGAGCCCTGCGAGACCTTCAAGGCTGGTACCGGGACGGATGCCCTGGTCGACCGCGTAGGTGTCACCGTTCACCGAGAACGGCGCGATCTCCCGCTCGAAGCGACCTTCCTCGGTCGCCTGCTGCGCCCGGGCGTGCGAGCGAACCGCGATCTCGTCGAGGTCGACCTTGGGGATCTCCCACTGATCGGCGATCATCTCGGCCGAGATGCCCTGGTTGACGAGGTCGTACTGCTTCATCAGCTCAGGTGAATAGGCGAATCCGTATTCACCCATGACCTTGGCGGCATCCCCGAAGGAGATGTGGCCCATGTGCTCGACACCGCCTCCAATCATCACATCATGGACTCCGGAGGCGATCATCGCCGCCGCGTAGTTGATCGCCTGCTGGGCGGAACCGCACTGGCGGTCGATCGTCGTGGCCGGAGTCTCGATCGGGAAGCCCGCTTCCAGCCAGGCATTGCGGCCGATGTTGAGGCTCTGCTCACCGAACTGCTGCACACAGCCGGCGACCACATCCTCAACCAGGGCGGGCTCGATTCCCGCCCGCTCGACGACGTTTCTGTAGGCGTGGGCAAGCAGACTCGAGGGGTGGACATCCTTGTAGTAGCCCTTTTCCTTGTGCCCGCGACCGACCGGGGTCCGGACCGCCTCCACGATTACGACTTCACGACCGCCAAACTTGCTCATCTTCTGCCTTTCTCGGGATTCAGCCAAGGGAACGGGGAACGTAAACCCGCCGCAATCGTAGCCGATTGACTCGTCAGTCAATCTCGGGTGGCCTTCGACCCCATTAGGGTTCAGCCCGATGACCGCAACGCCTTACGAATTTGTCGCAATCG
>JBGAOF010000032.1:250-14268 GCA_044221915.1 Solirubrobacterales bacterium | reverse complement strand
GAATCTCGCTGGTCACCGGCACCCCGTCGATCAATACCTCGCCGTCCTCGAAACCGATTTCTATCGACTCTGCGGTCGAGGTGGCCTCGCCGGACGACTCCGGGTCGGCACCCCATTCGAGGCAGGTCAGGGCCACACAACGGTACATCGCACCCGAGTCAAGGTAGGTGAATCCGAGCTCCTCCGCGAGCCCGCGAGCCACGGTGGACTTGCCGGCACCGGCCGGCCCGTCAATCGTGATCACCATGTTCGTGCGCCCTTCATCGAGGGCCCATCCTAAGGGCAGGGCAAATACGATGAGCCGATGCGAGTCCAGACCCCCGGCCGGGGACCACTCTTCCCCGACGAGGGTCCGCTCTCCGCCCGGATCAGACGCCGGCTGATCGGCGGCTCGGCGGAAATCCTCGGGTTCATCTTGCTGACCGTTCTCTCGCCGCTCCTGATGCTGGCCGGGTTCCTGATTGACCTTGCCCTCTGGCTGAAGAACCGCCGGCCCTTCGTGAACATCCGGCTTGTCCCGGCGATCTGGTGGTTCCTGTTCGGTGAAATGAAAGGCTTTCTCAAGCTGATCTTCATCTACATCTTCACCGGCGGACCCTGGGGCAAGGGGTCAATCCGACGCCGCCGCTGGGTATACGCGTTGAGGATCGCCTGGGCGCGAAACCACCTGATCGCGATCCGCATCCTCTTCGGCCTGAAATTCGAGCTTGAGGGGATGGAGAACACCGGTCCCGGTCCTTACATCCTCATGCCACGCCACGTCAGCATCCTCGACAACCTGATCGGCGATGTTTTCATCGGCCACCCCCGGGGTATCGGGGTCCGCTACGTGATCAAGGAGGAAATCCGTGCCCTGACCCCGATCGACATCGGCGGCCGCTGGATCCCGACCGTCTTCGTCAAGCGGGGCTCGCTGGACCCCGACACCGAAATCGCCGCCGTCCGGGCGCTGACCCATGACATGAGCCCGGGGGAGATCATGGCCATCTACCCCGAAGGCACCCGGCCCACCCCGAAGAAGATCGCCCGTGCCCAGCAGGTGATTGCCGAGCGGCAGCCCGCGATCGCGCCCATGGCTGCCCGCCTGAATCACCTGCTACCGCCCCGTCTCGGCGGGCCCCTGGCAATTCTGGACGAGGCCAGCAGCGGGATTGACGTTGTCTTCTGTGGTCATGTGGGCTTCGAGGGCCTGCGTACGGTCGGCGACGTGATGGCCGGAGTGCTGGTCGGCCGCCACATCAAGATCAGATTCTGGCGTTACGACGGCCGGGAAATCCCGCAGGGTGACGACGCCCGCACCGAGTGGCTCTACGACAAGTGGCAGATGATTGACGACTGGGTTGGCGAAGAACTGGCCGCCCGCGGGGAAACCGGCTGAATCAGGACAGGAGACGGGCCAGATCCTGCTGGAATCCCGGGTAGCTGACCGCGGCAGCATCCATCCCCTCAACCGTCACTCCATCACGGCTTGCGACCCCGGCCACGGCTCCGAGCATCGCGATCCGGTGGTCACCATGGGAATCAACCCTGCCGCCCCGGATGCCGGCGGCGCCGATGATCCGCATGCCGTCCTCGCGAGCCTCGATCTCCGCCCCGAAACCCGAAAGGGCGTCAACCACCACCGCAATCCGGTCCGATTCCTTGGCCTTGAGCTCCTCGGCGTCGGCGATCACGGTTTCTCCCTCCGCAAAGCAGGCGGCCAGGGCAACCAGCGGCAGCTCGTCAATCGCCAGGGGGATCTCGGCCCCTTCGACCCGGGTGCCGATCAGCTGGGCCGAGCGCACCGTGATCCGGGCGATCGGCTCGCCCTCCGCCCCGGCCTGCGGCTCGAGCCTGATCTCGGCGCCCATGCGCTTGAGGATGTCGATGATCCCGGTCCGGGTCGGGTTGATCCCGCAGCGCTCGATCACCACTTCCGAGCCTGGCACGATCGAGGCCGCAACCAGGAAGAAGGCGGCCGAGGAGATGTCGGCCGGCACCTCGACCTCGTCGAGTTTGAGCTGGGCACCGGACCGGATCGTGACCCGGCCGGGTTCCCGGGTGATATCGGCCCCGGCGGCGGCCAGCATCACCTCGGTGTGATCACGGGTCGCGACCGGTTCGATCACCGTGGTCGGCCCTTCCGCGTTCAGGCCGGCCAGCAGCAGGCATGATTTGACCTGGGCCGAGGCGACCGGGAGTTCGTACTCGATGCCGTGGAGCCGGTGCCCGTCAATCCGGATCGGCGGGAAGCGGTCACCCGTGACCTCGATCTCGGCACCCATCTGGCGCAGCGGCGCGGCGATCCGGTCGACCGGTCGCTTCCGGATCGAGGCGTCGCCGTTCATCCGCCAGAGGCCGCCGTCGCAGCCGGCCAGCCAGCCGGGCAGCAGGCGCATCAGGGTGCCGGCATTGCCGACGTCGATCCGGTCGAAGCTGCGGGGACCGGTCGGCCCGACGCCCTCGATCACGAACTCATCCGGCATCGCGTTGAGCGGTTCCGGGTTGACCATGGCCCCGAGCCGGGCGACGGCGCTCAGGGTGGAACGGGTGTCATCCGAATCGAGAAAGTTGGTGATGCGGGTCGGGCCGTCGGCGATCGCGCCGATGATCGCCGCCCGATGGGAGATCGACTTGTCGGCCGGCGGGGTCAGGCTGCCGCGCAGGGGGCCACCCGGTCGGAAACTGGCCCGTTCGCCTCGGTCGAGGCCGGGCTCGTGGCCGCTCACAGGCTTCCCGGCCGCCTCACGCGCCGGCCTCCATCCTGGTCACCGAATGACCGAGCCCGGAAATGCATTGCTCGGCTTTTTCGGCTTCATCTTCTCCGGCCACCCAGAGGGAAATCGCGCCGCTGCTCATGTCCGGCGCGGGGTCGAGTGACATGTCCGTGATGTTCACGCCCGCCCGACCAAGGGCAAGCGCCAGGTCGGCAAGCACGCCGGGGCGATTCGGGACCAGCACCCGGAGCTGATGGGTCGCGCCGGCATCGGTTTCCGTGGCCGAGAGCGCCGCGCGATCCTCGCCAGCCGCTGTCTGCCAGTCCGCGATCCGTGCCGGATCGGCGGATCCGATCACATCGCGGGCCCGCCGAAGGCCCTCGATCGATTCGTCGATCGCCGCCACCACAGCCTCGTGGTTGGTCGCGAAGATCTCACCCCAGATCCCCGGATTCGATCCGGCCACCCGGGTGCCGTCCCTGAGGCTGGGGGCAAGGGCACCGAGGCGCTCACTGCCGGGACGCCCCTGGGCGGCGAGCTGATTGGCGAAAACATGCGGCAAGTGGCTGACCACAGCCATCGCCCGGTCATGTTCGGCCGCATCGATCGCCACCGGTTTCGCCCCGAGGCCCTTGACCAGTTTCTGAAGCCGGTCGAGCAGCATGCCTTCGGAGTCAGATGTCGGCGTGAGATACCAGCGGGCGCCGTCGTAAAGGTCGGCCCGGGCGTTCATCACTCCGGCAGTTTCCGCCCCGGCCAGCGGATGCCCGCCGATGAATCGACCGTCACCACCAAGCGTCGCCACCAGTTCCTGCTTGGTCGACCCGACATCGGTCACCACACAACCATCCGGTGCCGCCGCCAGCGCCGCGCCACACATCCCGACGAGACTGCCGACCGACCCGCAGCAGACGATCACATCGGCCTCCGCGCAGGCCTCCTCGATGGTCGGCACCATCCGGTCGACGGCGCCTGCCTCAAGGCATTCGGCTTCCCGCTCCGGACGCCGGACCCAGCCGGTCACTTCGGCCAGCTTCCTTTCCCGGGCCGCCTGCCCGATCGAGCCCCCGATCAGCCCCACCCCCAGGATGGCCAGCTTCATCGCGGCACCGTAAAGCTCATCTCAGGCCCTTGAGATCGTCTTGCCGACCACCCCGGCCACGGTTTCCAGCTTGTCGGACAATTTCTGGAACTCCGAGGAGGGAACCTGCTGGGCCGCGTCGCAGATCGCCTTCTCCGGCTCGTTGTGGACCTCGATGATGATTCCGTCGGCGCCCGATGCCGCTGCGGCGAGCGACATTGATTCCACCCAGTCACGGCGACCCGGTGCATGGCTCGGATCGACGATCACCGGCAGGTGGGTCTGCTCTTTCAGGGCGGGCACAGCCAGCAGGTCAAGGGTGAAGCGGTAGGCGGTCTCGTAGGTCCTGATTCCCCGTTCGCAGAGCATCACATCCTCGTTGCCTTCCTTGAGGATGTACTCGGAAGCCATCAGCAACTCTTCGATTGTGGCGGAGAGACCACGTTTCAACAGCACCGCCTTGCCCGACTTGCCGATCTCGGAAAGCAACGCGTAGTTCTGCATGTTGCGGGCTCCGACCTGGATCACGTCGGCCACCTCGACCACATCGTCGAGATCGCGCAGATCAAGCAGCTCGGTCACGATCGGCAGGCCCGTTCTCTCCCGCGCCTCGGCCAGCAGACGCAGGCCCTCGCGGCCGAGCCCCTGGAAGCTGTACGGCGAGGTCCGTGGCTTGTAGGCACCGCCACGCAGCATCGTTGCTCCCGCCGCCGCGACGGCATCCGCGGAGTCGAGCATCTGGTCCCGGTTCTCGACTGTGCAAGGCCCGGCCATCAGGGCGAAGTTTGTGCCCCCTACTTTTCGCCCGCCGATCTCGAGGACCGAGTCCTCACCGTCCTTGAACTGCCGCGAAGCCAGTTTGAAAGGCTTCGAGATCGGGGTCAGGTGATCAACGCCCGGGGCGCCTTCCAGTCCAAGGTCCGCCACTTTGCCCCGGTCACCGATCGCCCCGATCACCGTGAGAAGTTCGCCCTCGGAGACATGGGCCGAGCAGCCGATCTCCTCAACCCGGTCCACCACATGGGCGATCTCTTCTGCGGTCGCCCCCTCTTTCATCACAATCATCATTTCCGCTTACACCCTTTCCTTTACTACCAAGACTCTACTTTCGCCCGCCCCAAGACAGGGGGCGACACCGTTCGACCCGGCGCCCGGCGGCTTTGGCTTCACCTGCGGGAGCTACCCGCGACCGGACGGACGCCTAGATAAATCGCCAATAGGAATAAGCGGCAGCACCGGAAACTCCGCTTTCGCGGAAGGCCGTACCCGGAAGGGCAATGCGGCTGTCGGTGTGCTGCAGCATCCGCTGTTTTCTATCAGGTAGGCGGCCCGGGCACCGGATCAGACGGGTATCTGGATCAACCGTGACGCTCCAGGGCATCACCAAGCGCGGCAAGAAAGCGGTCGTTCTGCTCTGCGGTTCCGTAAGAAACGCGCAGCCAGCCGGGGCCACCAAGCAGCTTGCCGGCCCTGACCACGATTCCAGCCTCGGCCAGGACGTCCATAACCTGGTCCTCGATTTCCGTCCCGTTCTCACCCAGTGATATCCATGAGAAGTTCGCCTGGCTGTCGGTGGCAACCAGACCAAGATCGGCGATCGCCGACTCGACGCGAACCCTTTCCGCGATCTGGACTTCGATCTGCCGCTGGATTGTGTCGCCGTGGGCCAACGCTTCGGTCGCCGCGGCCTGAGCCAGCGCGTTGACACTGAAGGGTTGGCGAACCGCGTTGACCGCGGCGGCAAAAGCCGGCGAGCCCAGCGCGTATCCGACTCTCAGCCCGGCCAGCGAATGGGTCTTGCTGAAGGTGCGCAGCAAGACCAGGTTCGAAAACTGCCTGAGCAGGTCGATCGAATCGTCGGGGTCATCATGCACCTGGAACTCGATGTAGGCCTCATCGAGGATCACCTGAACATGGTCGGGGACCCTGGAAACGAAATCGGCGATCTCCCGATGCGGGATGTAGGTCCCGGTCGGGTTGTTCGGATTGCAGACGATCACGATTTGGGTTGCGGCGGTGATCTCCGCCAGCATCGCCTCAAGGTCATGGGTCTGATCTCCCCTGAGCTGGACCTGGATTTCCCGGGCCCCGGTCATTGCCGCCATGTTCGGATACATCGAGAAAGATGGCCAGGCGTAGACGATCTCGGCGCCCGGCTCGAGCAGCGCCTCGGCCGCGGCCAGCAGGAAATCGCAGGAACCGTTGGCCACCGAGATCTGCCCGGGCTCGACCTCGTGCCGGTCGGCGAGGCGCTGGCGAAGTCGGGTAGCCGCCGGGTCGGGGTACCGGTTCATCGCCCGGGCCGCCTTGGTGATCGCATCGACCACTTCCGGCAATGGCGGGAAGGGCGACTCGTTGGAGGCAAGCTGGACCAGGTCCGATCCGGCAACGTCCTCGGCCGACTTTCCCTTGGGAACCCCAGGGGTGTAGCCCGGGATGGAGGTCAGGTGGCTGTTGAATCGGACGGTCAATTGGCCTTTCGAATCAGGTGGCGGGGGGAGGTCAGCGGGGACGGCGGTCGCAAGGCAGCGGGTTCACTGGGCGGCATCGAGGTCGGCCCGCAGGTTGCGGGTTTCACCCAGGTAGACATGCCTGGCCCGGGCAGCGGAAGGCAGGTAGGTATGAAGCATCACCCGGATCACACCGGTCATCGCGCCGGACACGGGGATCTCGCGGGCACACATCAGCGGGACATCGCTCAGGCCCATCCGGCGGGCCGCGGCTGCCGGGAACTCGGTGTCAAGATCCTCGGTGGTCGTAAAGATGGCACTGATCATCTGATCCGGATCGAGGCTGTTGACGGCGATGATCTCCCGCATCAGCTGCTCGGTCGCCGCCAGAATCGCGGCCGGATCGTTCTCCGACTGGACCGCACCCCGGATCGCCGCCACTTTCATGCTGTCTGCCTCAGTCATCACCTGCATCTTCCCAGAGGCGTTCGACTTCACGTTCGTCGAGCAGGCGGGCCTTGCCGGTTCCGAGGCGTCCCAGCCTGAGTGAGCCCAGCGAAATCCGTTTCAGAGCCTTGACATCATTGCCAATTGCCGTCGCCATTCTTCTCACCTGGCGGTTACGTCCCTCCCGGATCGTCAGGTCGATTTCGCGGTCGCCGATCCTCCTTGCGTCGGCCGGGGCAGTCAGACCGTCCTCAAGCCGGACGCCTCGTTCGAGCTGCTTCAGGTCCCGGTCGCTGACCGGCCTGGCCAGCGTGACACGGTAGGTCTTCTGAACCCCGTAGCGGGGGTGTGTGAGCCGGTTGGCCAGCTCCCCGTCGTTGCTGAGCAGCACGAGGCCGGTCGAATCGGCATCCAGTCTCCCGACCGGATAGAGACGTGCCGTGCTGTCAACCAGGTCAACCACGGCTATCCGCCGGCCCGGCTCGTCGGCGGTTGAAATCACGTCGAGCGGCTTGTTGACCATCCAGACTTCACGGCCTTCGACTTCAATCCGGTGCCCGTCAACCCGGATGTCGTCCCCGCTCTCGACACCGAAGGCAGGATCGGTAACCACATTGCCGGAGACCCGGACCCGTCCGGTCGCGATTATCTGTTCGGACTTTCGCCGCGAGGCGATTCCCGCGTGGGCAAGGAATTTTGCGAGGCGCATCGACCCGGTAGAAAACCAGACCGGGGCCGTTCAAGTCAGGCGGGTCAGGGCTTGGGCACCGGCCAGTAGCCGCTGAAACCGTAATGGCCACCGATGCCGGGGATGTGGATTGTCGTGACCACCCAGTCGTTGCTGCTGCCCCCGTAGTAATAGAAACCGAAGCTGGAATTCAGGCCGAGCTGAACCGGGTCACCATCTGTGTCCCGCACATCCTTGATGAACGACTTGTTGTACTTGCCGTCGCTGAAGGAGTCGAAGCTGCCGTCATCCTTGAGCCGGAAGCCGCTGGATTCATCGGGCAACGTGTCATTGAAGGCGGCCCCGTCGCTGGCCCGGATCGCGGCGAAGGCAGCGTTGACGGTCTCCTGGGAGTCATTGCCCTCCGGCGCCGGGCGCAGGCCGCCATTGTCGTTGACGGCGTCTCCGGCGTAGCGCAGCACCCCGTCCATGTCCTCCACGAAGAAGGTCGGGAAGTTGGTCCCGGCCGAAACGATTTCGGCCTGCCCAACCGGGCCGTAGCTCTCGGTCCCGGTCACCTTGCCCTTGGCGAGCGTGGCCGTCGCCTGTCCGCATGAAGCCTCGTCCAGGCCGCCAGCATCAGAATGACGGTTCGCGTTGATGGCGGCACAGTCGCCCGACCTGAACGCCTTGAGATAGCTGTTGGCTGCCTCTTCCACCGTGTTCTTCGGTTCGGCGTAGGCGAGATCCTCCGGCGGCGCGGTTCCGCTTGGTTCGACCTCGGTCTTGACCGGCTTGCCGCAGACTTCGGTCCCAAGCTCCTTCGCGGCCTGGTCCCGGGCATCGAAAGCCTTTTTCTGCGCCGCAAATGCCTGGTTGAGCGCTTTGTTGTCGTCCGCAGCGGCGGCCTTGGCGATCGCCCGGTCCTGGGCGACGACCTCTTCCGAAGCATCGATATAGGACTGGATTTGCTGCTTTGCCTCGTCGTTCAGGTTGAGTTCGTTGAAGCCGTCGATCACCGACTGCCGGACCTCCGCGGTCCCCTCGAACTCAAGTGCGAGCTGCGGGTTGCTGAGTCCCCGGGTGCCCATTGCCTCGAAGCTTGCCTCGGCATCGGTACAGACTTCGTCCATGGCCGATGCGAGGTTGTCCGCCGTGACTTCCTTGTTGGAGCTGCTGCTCCCGCAGGCGGCGACAACAAAGGCAGAGGCAAGCAAGGCAAGCAGAACGGCAAGGCGTTTCAAGAAAAATCTCCCTTTGATTTTCGGATCGACGAGGCTCCAGTCAATCTATCCGCCGGGCAGGACGGGACGCCGTCCGCCACCGCTCTCCCCGCAACCACGCCCGGAGAGTTTCAGGCCTCGGAGCGCTGTTCCCCTGCGGCCAGGAGGCGTTCCCTGATCTCCCGTTCGTCGTCCGGAGTCGGGTCGAACCGCGAAGGGTCAGGCAGCCCTTCCAGGCCCTCAAGCCCGAATACTTTTTCTAATAGCGGCGAGGTGCGATAGATCGCGGCACCAAACCGGGAGCGACCGGATTCCTCGATCAGGCCCCGCTCGCTGAGGCTGTTGACCGCCGACTCCGAGGAGACGCCCCTGATTCGCGCAATCTCCGGGCGGGCTACCGGCTGCAGGTAGGCGACTATGGCGAGAGTTTCGGCCTGGGCCTGAGTGAGCGGCGGTGTGCGCGGCTTCGAGAGCAGTCGGCGGGCGGCAGCTTCCGACGCCGGGTCAGTGGCGAGGATCAGGCCTCCGCCGACCCTGCGCAGCACTACGCCACGCCGGCCCGGGGCAAGGTCCTCCTCCAGCTCGGCAATCGCCGATTCGACCTGTTCGAGCTCGACCTCGCAGGCTTCGGCCAACGCGATCCCGGTCACCGGCTGGTTACTGAGAAAGAGCAGAGATTCGATCTTGCGGGCCAGTTCGCTCATGCGGTCCTCGCCAACCGCGCCTGACCGGGCCGGGCCCGCCTGACGGTTATCGGACCACAGGATTCGCTTTGCTCCCAGGCGACTTCCCCCTTCTTGTAGAGGTCAAGCAGGGCGAAGATTGTCACCGCCTGTGTCATCCGGTCCTCTTTCCCGAATTCGTCGTCGAAATCAAAGACCGGCTGCTTCAGCAAGACCGACCGCACCGCCGAGAGCCGTCGCCTGAGCGAAACCGTCGCCCTCAGGTGGGAAAGGTCAGGCCTCGGTGGCGGCTCAAGGAGATCACCCAGAGCCGCAGCCAACTGGTCCGGCTCATAAACCTTGGACGCGGTCTCGACCTCTACCCGGCGCAGCTCCGGAGGCAGCGGCGCCGAACGGTACAGGTAGCCGCGCTGGCTTTCGAAATGATCCTTCATGGCCCGGCCGGCATCCCGGTAACGGCGATACTCGAGCATTCGGGCGACCAGTTCCTCTACCGCCTGGGCCGGTTCCATCTCGTCCAGGTCTTCCTCCGCCCCCGGCAACATCAGGCGTGACTTGAGTTCGAGCAGGGCAGCGATCAGCACCAGAAACTCGGTTGCCACCTCCAGTTCAAGCTCGCCGGCGGCTTCAAGCTTCTCGACGTATCTGGCGACGATTTCACCAAGCTCGACTTCAAGCAGGCTGATTTCCTCCCGCAGGACTATGGTGAGCAGCAGGTCGAAGGGCCCGATGAAGACATCGAGATCGAGATCGAGGTCCAAGTCCAGTCTGGAAGCCATCTGCCAAAGCCTAAACGGAGCTCCGGTCGGCCCCGCTTCGAGAAGGCGCTATTTGCGGGGAACCCCGACGCCCATTGCTTCACGGACGTCAGAAAGCGTTGTGGCGGCGATTTCGCGGGCCTTGGCGGCACCTTCGGCGAGGATTCGCTCAAGGCCGTCCTCGTCCTCGCGTATTTCCGGATATCGCTCCCTGACCGGGGCCAGAAACCCGACCACCGCTTCGCCCACAGCCTTCTTGAAGTCACCGTAGCCAGCGCCTTCGAACTCGCGTTCAACGTCTTCTTCGCTCTTGCCGGTGGCGACGGCGTAGATCCCGATCAGGTTGGCCACGCCTTCCTTCCCTTCGCCCCGCTTCACCTCGCGGCCGGAGTCGGTCACGGCGGATCCGAGCTTCTTGCGGGTCTCTGTCTCGGTTTCAAGGAGGTAAACGCGGCCACTGTCGGAGCCGACCGAGGTCGACATCTTCCGGGTTGGCTCCTGGAGGTCCATGACCCTTGCCCCAACCTCGGGAATCCTGTGTTCCGGCACAACCAGGGTCTCGCCGAATCGCTCGTTGAACCGGCGTGCGATCTCTCGCATCAGCTCGATGTGCTGGCGCTGGTCCTCTCCGACCGGCACTTCGTCGGCCCGGTAGGCCAGTACGTCGGCCGCCTGGAGCAACGGGTAGATGAAGATCCCCGCCGAAACCAGGTCCTTTTGCTGAGCTGACTTCTCCTTGAACTGGGTCATCCGGTTGAGGTCGCCGTGGGCGCAGACCCCGGAGAGCAGCCAGCAGAGCTCGGTGTGCTCGGGAACATCGGATTGCCGGAAAAGAATGCAGCGGTCGGGATCAAGTCCGGCGGCCAGCAGTGCTGCCGTGGTGTCGTGCAGGTTCTGGCGCAATTGACCTGGTTCGTAGGCGACGGTGATCGCATGAAGATCGACAATCGAGAAGATCGCCGGGTCGCCCCGCTCCTGCCCTTCGACGTATTGCCTGATGGCCCCGATGTAGTTGCCCAGGTGCTTGCGCCCGGTGGGCTGGATTCCCGAAAAGATTCGCATCGGCCCGGGAGCCTAAGGCCTCCACCCCGCCTCGCGATCCCAGCCCTCACCCCAGTGGGTCGGATTCCCGGTGTATCGGCCGGAAATCCGACCCACCGGCATCCGGAGGCATGCGGTTGCGGACGAATGGCTGGTTCCAGCTCATCGGGTTGAGTTGCATAATGCGACTCAGTAACTAGAATCAGTCGTTCTGCTCGACCGCGACTACGAAAGCCAGACCTGCTCGATCGCCCGCTCGCTTGAGGTGGTCGGGGAACGCTGGTCGCTGCTGATCATTCGCAGCGCCGGTCTCGGCCTGAACCGGTTCGAGCCCCTGCGCGAGAGCCTGGGCATCACCCGTAGTGTCCTCACCACTCGACTCAACACCCTGATCGAGCACGGCATCCTCGAAAAGCGCCGCTACAGCGAAAAGCCACCGCGCTTCGAGTACCACCTGACCGAAAAGGGCCGCGACCTTGCCCCGGCGCTGCTCCAATTGATGTGGTGGGGCGACCGCTACTACCCCGAGGAGGAGGGACCTCCCTCGATAGCCGTCCACCGGGATTGCGGCGGCAGCCTCGACCGCCACATGGTCTGCCTGACCTGCGGCCAGCCGGTGAGACCGGACGGGGTCTGCGTGAAAGCCGGCCCTGGCCGCCGCAGCGAAGACCTCCCCGGGATCCCGGCCTGAGCACCCTCACTGACGCCGGAAGCCAAGGTCAACGCATGGCCCGGCCCCAAGGCCGTGACGCCTGGCTGACCGGAATGGACACCAATGCGTCACGAGCTGCTTTGGCAGGACACCCGGCCAGCTTGTGCAGGACACCCGGCCTGCTTGGGCAGGACACCCGGCCGCGATCCCCTACATGAGGTTGCGGGCGATTACTACGCGCTGGATTTCGTTGGTGCCTTCGTAGATCTGGGTGAGCTTGGCGTCGCGCATCATCCGCTCCACCGGGTACTCCCTGACGTAGCCGTAACCGCCGAGGACCTGGACTGCCTCGGTGGTGACCTCCATCGCGACATCGGAGGCGAAAAGCTTGGCCATCGCCGAATACTTGCCCAGCCCGGGGTCGCCAGACTCGGCCATCGACGCTGCCTTGTAGAGCAGTTCGCGGGCAGCAGCCGTCTTGGTCTCCATGTCGGCCAGCTTGAACTGGATGCCCTGGAGCTGGTTGATCGGCTTGCCGAAAGCGATTCGCTCCTTGGCGTAATCCGCCGCGTAGTCGGTGGCTCCCTGGGCGATGCCGAGCGCCTGGGCCCCGATCCCGAGGCGGGAGCGGTCGAGGGTCTGCATCGCAACCGCAAAACCCTTGCCGACCTCGCCAATCACATCCTCGTCCGGGACGAACACATCCTCGTAGACCGGCTGTCCGGTCGGCGAACCCTTCATCCCCATCTTCTTCTCGAGCGCGTCGATCCGGAACCCATCGGCGTCACCCATCACGGCGAAACAGGTGATCCCGTGCGAAAACTTCACTTCGGGGTCGGTCACCGCAAAGGTGACGTAAACATCGGCCACACCCGAGTTGGTGATCCAGTTCTTGGCCCCGTTCAGCTTCCAGCCACCGTCGACTTTCGTGGCGCGGGTCCGCATCGCCCCCGGGTCAGAACCGGCATCCGGTTCGGAGAGGCAGAAGGCGCCGAGCCACTCGCCGGAAGCCATGTGAGGCAGGATCCGGTCCTTCAGCTCGTCGGAGCCGGCCAGCTTCATCGGCAGCGACGACAGGTCCTGTGCGGCAACCATCAGCGAGGAAGAGGCACAGCCCTTGGCGATCTCCTCGATCGCCGCGCAAAGCATCAGCTCACCGGTGCCGGTACCGCCATGCTTCTCCTCGAAGGGCAGGCCAAAGAGGTCGTGTCCGGCGAAGAGCTCACGGATGTCCTGGGGAAACTCGCCGGATTCATCAATGTCATGGGCGCGCGGTGTGACCTTCTCGACCACCATCTGCCGGATCATTTCGAGGAAGTCGAGCTGGTCCTGGGTCAGGCTGTACTGGGCATCGGCACTCATTCGGTCACTCCGCTTCGGTCAGGTTCAGGAAATCGCCCGGAAAGACTATTGGGGCTGGCGTATAACCGGGTTTCTCGTCGCCGCGACCTCGTCCAGCCTCCGGACCGGAGTCGTGTAGGGCGCGTTCTGCGCGACTCCCGGATCCCCTTCCGCTTCCGCGAGGATCTGTTCAATCGCATCCGCGAAGGCGTCGAGATGCTCCCTTGCTTCGGTTTCGACCGGTTCGATCATCAGGGCCTCATCGACCAGGAGCGGGAAATAGACGGTCGGCGGGTGAAAGCCAAAGTCGAGCAGCCGCTTGGCCAGGTCGAGGGTCCTGATTCCGAGCTCCTTCTTCATCGGTGCCCCGGAAAGAACGAACTCATGCATGCATTGGCGATCGAAAGCCACCGGCAGGTACTTGCCGGCCCGTCCCTCGGACAGGCGCTGTTTCAGGTAGTTGGCGTTCAGCACCGCCAGCTCCGACGCGCCGGAGAGACCGTCGCCGCCGAGGCTGAGGATGTAGGCCAGCGAGCGCACGAACACTCCGAAATTGCCCTGGAAGCCACGCAGCCGGCCGATTGACGCGGGCCGGTCGTAGTCAAGGTCGAAGTAGTCCTCCCCGCCTTCGGTTTCAATCCGCACCACCTGGGGCCGCGGGATGAATGGCTCAACCCGCTCGGAAACGGCGATCGGCCCGGCACCCGGCCCGCCGCCGCCGTGTGGCTGCGAAAACGACTTGTGCAGGTTCACGTGGACGATGTCGAAGCCCATGTCACCCGGCCTGGCCTGGCCCATGATCGCGTTCAGGTTCGCGCCGTCGTAGTAGAGCAGGCCACCGGCATCATGGACCAGCCCGGCGATTTCGGTGATGTTCTCGTCGAACAGGCCGAGCGTGTTGGGGTTGGTCAGCATCAGGCAGGCGACGTCATCGTCGATCTTCTTCTTCAGGTCGTCGACGTCCACCCCGCCCCGCTCG
>JBGAOF010000032.1:0-240 GCA_044221915.1 Solirubrobacterales bacterium | reverse complement strand
TTGGTCGCGACCTTCACTACCTCATATCCGGCCATGGTCACCGAGGCAGGGTTGGTCCCGTGGGCGGTGTCCGGAGTGAGGACCTTGGTCGGGTTGTGTCCCCGGTCGGCGTGGTAGGCCCGGGTCAGGAGCAGACCGGCCAGCTCACCCTGGGACCCGGCCGAGGGTTGAAGACTGACCGTGGGCAGGCCGGTGATCTCGGCCAGTGACTCCTGCAGCAAGTACATCAGCTGAAGGGCC
>JBGAOF010000031.1:0-14341 GCA_044221915.1 Solirubrobacterales bacterium | reverse complement strand
GGGAGAGGATTTCCGGCCGTTGGGCTGCCCGGCTGATCAGATAGCCCGAGACGGTCAGCAACCCGACCGCAGCGAGTACCGTCCCGGAACCGAGAACCGTCGCAAGGGCGAGCAGTCGCCAGCGACTGCGGGTCGCCAGGGCGGCCCGGCCGAGCGGGGTGCTTCCGGGTCGGAGGCTGATCATGCCGGGCGCACCTCCGGGCCCGGATCGGAGAGGCTCCCCCCACTCAGGACGAGAGCACGGTCCGCAGCAGCGATCGGTTCCGGGCGATGGGAGATGATCAGCGCGGTCCGGCCTTCGGCCGCCCGGTTGATTGCCGCGGCAAGCTCGTGGCCGGTTTCTTCATCAAGATGGGCGGTCGGCTCGTCGAGAATCAATACCGGGGCCTGGCTCAGCAGCACCCGTGCCAGGGCAATGCGCTGAGCCTGGCCGACCGAAAATCGCCGGCCGCCTGCCCCGATCATGGTTCCGATGTCTTCCGGCAGGCTCTTGACCAGGCCGCCAAGAGCGGCACTCTCCAGCGCCCCCCTTACCTCTTCGTCGCTGGCATCGGGCCGGTACAGGCGCAGGTTGCTTGCGAGCGTCCCACGAAAGATGGTCGGGCGTTGCGGAACCCAGGCGATCTTCCGCCGCCAGTCCCGGGGATCGACCGTCGCGAGATCAACACCACCGCAGCTGATTTTCCCCGCCGAAGGTTCCGCAAGCCGCAGGAGCAGGTTCACCAGCGAGCTCTTGCCGCTGCCGCTCGGCCCGGTGAGTGCGACCGTTTCGCCGGGCGCCAGTTGAAGATGGATTGATTCCAGTGTCGTCGGCCGGCCTGGCCAGGAAAATGAAACGGCGTCCATCCGCACCGCCTCGACTGCCGGATCGGGGGCCGGTGCCGGTGACGACGGCGTGGCCACTGCGGCCGGCCCGTCAAGTACCTCGAAAATCCTTTCGGCGGCGGCCATGCCGTCGGCGCTGGCATGAAACTGGGCTCCAACCTGGCGCAGGGGCAGGTACATCTCGGGGGCCAGCAGCAGGACGGTCAGGCCGGCATAGAGACCCATGTGGCCGCCCGCGAGCTGCACTCCGACCGCGGTGGCGACCATCGCAACTCCCAGCATCGCGGTCAGCTCGAGCACCAGGGAGGAGAGAAAGCCAACCCGCAGGGCGGCCATGGTTTCCCGCCGGTACTCATTGCCGACGGCTTCGATCGACCCGGCCTGCGCGGCCGCCTGGCTGTTGGCACGCAGGGTCTCCAACCCGCCTGCGAGATCGAGAAAGTGCGAGGAGAGCCGGGAAAGACGCTCCCAGCGCTTCCGGGTGCTTTGCTCGGTCAGCAGGCCGATCAGCACCATGAAGACAACTATCAGCGGGGCGGTGATCGCGAGAATCAACGCCGACTCCCAGTTGTAGCGGACTACCCAGGCCAGCACCGCCACCGGCACAATCGAAGCGAGGACAAGCTGCGGCAGGTAGCGTGCGAAATAGTTTTCCAGGGAAGCCACCCCTTCGACTGCGGCGTTGACGAGTTCTCCGCTTTGCTCCTCCTGCAGGGCGCCGGGACGGTGAAACAGAAGGTGTGAGGAAAGCCGCTCACGAAGCTCGGACATCACTCTTGCCGCACCGAAGCGCCCTGTGCTTTCAAAGCCGGAGGCGGTGAATCCCCGACAGACCGTGATCAAGGCAAGCCAGCCCAGCCAAGGGGCCACTTCCGGGAAGGTTTCACCGTCCATGAAAACACCGGCGATCACTTTCGCCAGCAGGGTTGCCTGGGCGATTATGAGGGCGGCCTGGACAAGACCCAAGCCAACCGTGACGATCAGGTGGGTCCGGGCTACACGGCTGCTGCGGGCGAGTCGCCGCTGGGTCTCACGGGCCTTGCGGCCGGCCCCCGGCGCCCGGGTCTGACCCTGGGCCACCCGCTGCCTCCTTCTTGCTGTCGAGGAGATCCATCGGCGACTTCACGTCACCGAATCCGTCGGCAGAAAGCCGGTGGCGGAACACCCAGTAGGTCCAGGCCTGGTAGAGCAGAACCACGGGAACCAGCAGCGCCGCCACAACCGTCATGACTGTGAGCGTGTAGTTGGTCGAGCTGGCCAGGTTGAGGCTCATGTCAAAGGCGGAGTCGATGCTGGAGACCATTGCGTTGGGGAAAAGATCAACGAACTGGGCGATGAAATAGAAGGCAATGCCGATCGCAGTCCCGGCAAAGGCCGCTCCCGGCCTGTTCCTTGCCCGAACTGCCGCGAAGACAAACCCGGCGACCGCGACAACGGCCGCGATCAGAGAGAGGATCTCCAGGGAGTCCTGCCGGACCAGGGTCCAGACCATGAAAAGGGCTGCCAGCAAGGCGGCTGCCGGAGTGGTGCGAACCGCCATCTTCCGCGCCTTTTCGCGCAGGTCTCCCTCGGTCCTGAGTTCGAGAAACAGCGCCCCGTGGGCAAGGAAGACGACCAGCGAAGCGATGCCTCCGAGCAGGGCGTAGACCGAAAGCAGGTCGAAGAAGTTCCCCACGTATTCGATCGATTCCCTGCCGTTGGTGGTGACCGGCTCGATCGGCACCCCGCCGATCATGTTCGCCCAGGCGACCCCCCAGAGCAGCGCCGGAACGAGGCTGCCCAGCGCGATGCACCATTCCCAGCCGGAACGCCAGGCGTCGGAATCACGCTTTCCCCACATTTCGAAGCCGACGTTGCGAACTATCAGGGCGACAAGAATGCCGAAAAGAGCGAAATAGAAGCCGGAGAAAAGAGTCGCGTACCACTCCGGGAACGCCGCAAAGGTGGCACCACCGGCAACGATCAGCCAGACCTCGTTGCCGTCCCAGACCGGTCCGATCGAATGTAGGATCGCCCGCTTTTCTTCCCGGCTGCCGCCGATCAGTTTCATCAGCATGCCGACGCCGAAATCAAACCCTTCGAGGATCAGGTAGCCGATCCAGAGGATCGAGATCAGAAGGAACCAGACAAACTGGAGTGTGGTCGTGTCTTCCATGGGCTTTCCTCAGTAGGCCATGCCTGTGTAGGGCTTTTCTGCATCGCCGTCCTCGATCTCCGGCGGGCCGTTGGCCACCGTCCGGAAAAAGACCTTCCCGGCGAAGACCGCGAGTACGCCGTAGAGCAACGTGAAGCCGATCAGCGTGGTCCAGACCTGTCCGGCGCCGACCGTGGGGGAAGAGGCATCCGCGGTTTTCAGCAGTCCGAACACCACCCAGGGCTGCCGGCCCATCTCGGTGAAAATCCAGCCGGCAAAACAGGCTATGAAAGGCAGCGACGCGGCCGGGATCAGGAACTTGAGGAAGCGCGTCGAGTCAACGAGCTTGTCCTTGCGACCGAGCCACCAGCCGACCACCCCCAGGAGCGCCAGCAAGAAGCCGCAGCCCAGCATCACCCGCCAGGACCAATACGCCACCCATACGATCGGAGCGTACTCGCCGGGTCCGTACTTGTCCTGATACTCCGCGTTCAGGTTATTGACGCCCTTCACCTCCGACTCGGGCTTGCCGGTCATGATGAAAGACAGGGCTTTCGGCAGCTGGAGATTCCGGTTGGTCCCTTCGGGGTTCCCCTTGAAGTCACCGGTCGCAAAGAGTGAAAGACCGACCCCGCTTTCGGTCTCGAAGACCGCATCGGCGGCCGCCATTTTCATCGGCTGCTGCTCGCTCATCAGCACTCCGTTGAAATGGCCAACCACCAAGGTGAGCAGTCCCGCCACGGCCAGTGTGGGCAGGGCGATCTTCATCGATGACCTGAAGACCGGCACCTCGTTCTTCTTCAGCAGGTGCCAGGCGGAGACCCCGGCAATCACCATGCCCCCGGTCAGCAGGCAGGCGAGGATCGTGTGGGCCATCGCGTAGAGGGCCGTGCTGTTGGAAAGCACCGCCCAGATCGAGGTGAGCTCGACCTTGCCGGTTGCCTCGTTCAGCTCGTAGCCGACCGGGTGCTGCATCCAGGAATTGGCGGCCAGGATGAAAAAGGCCGAAAGCATCGTTGAAAGGGAGACCGCCCAGATACAGGCGAGATGGATCTTCTCCGAGAGCCGGCCCCAGCCAAAAATCCATAGCCCGAGGAAGGTCGATTCAACAAAGAAGGCGGCCAGCCCTTCCATCGCCAGGGGAGCCCCGAAGATGTCCCCGACAAAACGTGAGTACTCGGACCAGTTCATGCCGAACTGGAATTCCTGGACCAGGCCGGTGGCCACACCGAGAGCGAAGGAAATCAGCATCAGCTTGCCCCAGAAGCGGGTGGCTCTCAGCCACTTCTCGTCTTTCGTCCGGTACCAGCGCGTCTGGTACCAGGCGGTGAAGAAGGCCATGCCGATGGTCAGCGGCACAAAGATGAAGTGGTAGAGGGTTGTGATGCCGAACTGCCACCGGGCCAACTCGAGACTGGTCATGAATTACCCTCCATGGGCGGAGGGTATCGAGACGCGGGGACAAATGTCTGCGGGTAACCACCCTTCCGTGGTCGAGGAACGCTCCCTCCCGCGGCTAGGCAGGGCAGCGTCCGGCCCGGTGGAGTGCCTGCCGGTAGCGACGCATCGAAGCAAGGCGGAAGTCACCGTGGGTCTGGCCATTCATCGCGGGGACCAGTTCCCGGTAAAAGCGCGACCGGAGGCTCTCCCGGTGGCCAATCACGTCGTGGATCCCGATTCCGTACCGGCACCTGAGCCATTTGGTGAGGCGGACTGACGCGTCCAGCTGACGCTGGTTCCCGAGTACATCGGCATCCCGGTATCCGGTGTGTTCGATTCCTATCGCGACGTGGTTCAACCCGATCACATGCCGGCAACGGATCCCGGTCGGGACCAGCTGGATTACCCGTCCTCGTCCGGAAACCACGAAATGCGTGCATACATTTGGCCGTTCGTGAAACTCCTTGTCCGGCCGGTTGGGAACAAAGGCATTGATTACCTGGCGGACAGAGGCGGCCACCGCAACGTGTTCGACGATCTGGCGGGGATGTGCGAGACGCCAGGCACGAACGCCGTAGTGTCGCAGCGAGTAGGCGGCCATCTGATGCTTGCGCCTGGGCCCGAAGGGGATGAAACGCTGGTTGATCCAGCCCGGGACGAGTGCCGGTCCGGACTGAACACGGAATTCGGTCCGGACCTTTGCGGCCCCGGCAGCGTTCGCCGGCACGGCCGGCAGGACCGCAGCGACGGCAAGAACCGTCAGGAGGAGGCCAAGCGGCCCCCTTGCGGGTCCCGACGTCCGCCGGTCAGTCGAGGACGGTTGGATCAAGACCACCGGTCGGACCGAGATCGGGGCCGAGGTCGCCCCCGGAATGCCTCACTTGATACGGCTGGACCCGGCCCCGGAAGGCGTTGCCGAATGTGTAGACAGGCATGCCGATTTCGGTGATGTTGTAAACCCGCGGCTGATCGGCGATGAAAGTCCTCAGGCAGCCGTGGCTGGCCGGGTAGTCCGGCACCTCCGCGTAACCGTGGGTTGCGTAACCCCGGATGAAGTACGAGGAGTAGTACATGCCGTGCGAGTTCATGCCCGGCTCTTTCATGTAGAAGCTGTAGGTGCCGAGAATGGTCGGGGTCGAGGCCTTGCCGGAGGCGATCGGGAAGATCGCATACGGCCGCCGGCCCTTCGAGAAGACGATCACCTGCTTGGAAAGCGGAGCCTCCATGTGGTCGCCAAGTCCCGGCCGCCGCACGTGGTAGCCGCCGCGGCGGTTGAAGACCCGCTTGACCACGGTCTTCGAGGCGCGCGAGTTCCGTGACATGTCATTCAGCTTGCGGTAGGCGAGGACGGCCCGTTCCATCTTGCCGTTGAAGCAGCGGCCCCGGTCAGGCACCAGAGCAAGGTCGTTGAGGGCCTTGCGGAAGCCCGCGACCACCCGGCCACACTGATCCTTGGCGAGCCCCACATACCGGACCCGCCAGCTCTTGTGGACGGTCGTATCCCGGGTCACCGGACGTGCACCTGACTTGCCCCAGTACTTGGCCCGCACGCCGTAACGGTTTCCCCCTCGCATGCGGACGGCTGCCTTGAAGCTCCCGTAGTTCTCGCCGGCCTTGTGGACCTTGACCTTGCGGACCGAGAACCGCTTGCCGTCCCGGTAGAGGTAGACCTTCACGAACTGGCCGTTGCGGAACGGCTTCAGGGACCCGCTAATCCTCACCTTGCTCATCACGGTCGCCCGGTGGTGGTTGAGGCCGCTGAGCTTGATTTTGACCGTGGACGGGACCGGAGCATCTGGCACAACGCCTCCGTTGCCTGCCTTGGCACTGCCGGCGGCAAGCAGAAGGGCCGCGAGCGCAAGGATCGCTGCGAGGGCAGCGGCCTGGCCGATGCGAAGGCGGGAAACGGTCAGATTAGGGTGAGACAAGGCGGGGCTCCTGCGGTCATGGGACGATTTTCCGGGTTCCTGCGATCCCGTGTCGGAGACCGGATTGTAGAGACATCGCGAAATCAGGCCACAGGCGAAGCTGCCTCGGCAACGTCGGTTGCCTCACTGCTTTCCTCACTGCTTTCCTCATCTGCCGATGTGGCTTTGCCCCCGATCATCAGGAAGGCGATCAGAACGCCGGCGATCGCAACCCCGACCGAAAGGGTCATAGCGTGGGTCAGCCCGTAGATGAAGGCATCGTGGCCGGCCGCCGCAAGCTGCTCGGCCTTGGCGGCGGGAACGCCTTCCAGATGGGGGACCCCGCCGGTCAGCTGATGGCTGAATTCGGAGCGCTGGGCGGCGGTCAGGGAGAGTCCGTTCTCACCCCCGAGGGTGGTGGCCAGACGGTCCCTGGCTTCACTCTGGAACAGCGCCCCCAGCGCCGCGACCCCGAAGGTGCCGCCGATCATCCGGAACATCGAAAGAACCCCCGAGGCAACACCGGCCTTGGTTTTCGACACGGCATTCATCGCCGCAGTTGACATCGGGGACATGGTCAGGCCGATCCCCGCCCCGAGGATGATGAAGCTCGGCAGGATGTCATTGAAAGTCGACTGATTGGTGACGCCAGAGAACAGGTGAAGTGAAAACGAGACGAGAATCATGCCGACGACGATCGGCCAGCGGGGTCCGATCCGGTCGGCGAGGCGACCGGAGATCGGTGCGATAACCATGATTACCAGGGTGGTCGGCAGGAACCTCACCCCCGCTTCCAGCGCCGTGTATCCGAGCACGTTCTGCATGTAGAGAGCGAGGAAGAAGAAGACCCCCATCATCGCGAAGGAGATGATGAAAGCGACCACTACCGAGCCGATGAAGTTGCGGCTCTTGAAGAGGCCGAACTCGATGATCGGGGCGGTCACCCGGTTTTCCGTGATGACGAAGGCAATCAGGGTGAGGACTGACACGCCCAGGAGGCTGAGCACCGCGGTCGAATCCCAGCCCCAGCTGTTGCCCTCGATCAGGGCGAGGACCAATGCGGTGAGGCTGACCGTGAGGATTGCGACACCGCTGTAATCAACCTTGCGGCCAACCGTGGTGTCGCGCGACTCACGAACGACGAAGGTCGCCGCCAGCACCGCGAGGATCCCGACCGGAAGATTGATGTAGAAGATCGCCCGCCAGCTGACATGTTCTGTCAGGAACCCGCCGAGTACCGGCCCGACTGCCAGGGCGAGGGCGGAAACCCCGGCCCAGGTCCCGATCGCCTTGCCTCGTTCGGCGGGCGGGAAGGCATCGGTGATGATCGAGAGGGTGCCCGGCATCATGAAAGCGGCTCCGATTCCCTGCAGCACCCGGCTGGCGATCAGGGAAAGCATATCGGGGGCAAATCCGGCGGTGGCCGATGCGAAGGTGAAGATCACCACACCGACAACGAAGGCCTTGCGACGGCCGAAGATGTCACCGATCCGGCCGCCGACAGCGAGCAGGACGGCGAAGGAAAGGGAGTAGCCGTTGATGATCCACTCGAGACCGGAGATCGACGCGTCCATGTCGCGCTGGATTGAAGGCAGGGCGACGTTGACCACGGTGTTGTCGAGCATCACCATGAACAGCGCCAGGCACATCGCGCCCAGGGTCCACCATTTGCGATTCTCGTCGGTTATCAGATGCTGGTAGCGGCTCACAGGTCCACCGCGCTTTCGAGCTGGGTGTAGATCCGCGCGAGGTCTTCCCGTTCAACCAGCCGCGAGAGCAGCCGGTCGAGCTCATCCAGCTCATGCGCTGTGAAGCTGTCAGCCAGCTTGACGGCTCCGATCGCCCGACCCATCAGGGCGGCGTTGGTCACCTCGTGACCGGTGTCGGTCAGGCTGACCAGGCGCCGCCGGCGATCGTCGGGATCCTCGACCCGGGAAACCAGCCCCTTACGGACAAGGCTGTCGATCGCCCGACTGGTGGCGGGCATCGAGGCACCTGTTGTCTGGCTGAGGTCGGCCAGGCAAAGGTGGCTGCGTGAGTCGAAGGCGCCCAGGTTCATCATCGCCTTGAACTCGAGGAAAGAAAGGTCGAAGGCCCCGGAATCGAGAAACGAGCTGGCGGCGGCCCCGTAAGAGAGCATCCGGCGAAAAAGGGTGCCGAGCTGAAGCGCCACCCGGATCGCTTCCGGGGATGCCTCGCCGATCAGGTCCTGGCTGGCCGACCGGACTGCTTCGACGCTGCTGGTCCCGCTCGGACCGGCCTCATCGCGGGATCGCGCGGTATCGGGCTGGCTGGCTTCGAGTGTCTCGCCTTCGCTCATCACGCAGATACTTGCGCTTTCGCAACTATTTGTCAATCGGAAATGTTGCTCAAGTGATGCACATCACGCATCCTGGCCGCTCCGGGCAAATCGAGAAGGCGGTTGTGGGCAATTATCGCCTCCAACCGCCTTCTCGATTCTCTCGGTGAGTCGGCTCTCTCGGTGAGTCGGCTCTCTCGGTGAGTCGGCTATCCGGCCCACCCAGGCGAAGGGCGCTTGGTGTCGGAGCGATCGGACAAGCTCGGGATCCCTTCAAGGTTGATCCTCGGCAGCCACTCAAGCCAGGCCGGCAGGTACCAGTTCCACCTGCCCAACAGTTTCATCGTCGCCGGAACGAGCACGCCACGGATGATGGTCGCGTCAATCAGGATCGCCGCCGCCAGTCCGACACCCATCTGCTTGAACTCCAGCATCGAGAGAGTGGCGAAGATCGAGAAGACGGCCACCATCACGATCGCGGCCGAAGTGACCGGACCGGCCGTGCGGCGCAGCCCGTACTCGATCGCCTCCGAGGTGCTCCTGCCCTGATCATGGGCCTCGCGGATCCGGCTCAGGATGAACACGTGATAGTCCATCGAAAGTCCGAACAGGACCACGAAGAGGAACATCGGCAGCCAGGCGATGATCCCGCCCATCGATTCAAAACCGAGTAGACCCTCCAGGTGACCCTCCTGGAAGATCCAGACGAGCAGCCCGTAGGCCGCCCCGACCGAGAGCAGATTGAGCAGGATCGAGGTCAGCGGGATCACGATCGAACGGAAAGCGACCAGCAGCAGGATGAAGGCGGTCAACAAGACGAAGGCAAAGACCAGCGGCGCCCGGCTTTTCATCAGGTCGTTGAAATCTTTCGACCCGGCGGTCATGCCGTTGACATTCGTCTCAGTCCCGGGTACCCGGCCAATCGTCCGCGGGATCACATCATCCCGCAGCCGGACCAGTGCGGCGTTCGAGACATCATCGGTCCCGCTGCCGGCCAACGGCACCCTGACCACCTCCACCCTCCCGTTCGGACTGAAGGTTGAGGTGACCGGGGACCCGAATTCCTGCTGGCCGTCAACCGCCTTCTTCAAGGCAGCGACGCCCCGCTGGACTTCCGGCGAACGTACGTTTTCCGCCTTGATGACGACGGCGGCCGGCTCCGGCCCGCCCGGAAAAGCCTTGTCAACCTCGTTGTAGGCCTTGATCACCGGCAGGTCCTGCGGCAATGATTCTGCCCCTGGCACCACCGTATGAAGGCTGAAGGCGGGCAGGGCGACCAGCACCAGAAGCCCACCCGCGAGAGCGACCGAGATCCCCGGACGACGCAGGACCGTCCGCACGAACTTCGCGCCGAAGCCCCCGTTGGCGCTGGCACCGTTCAAGGCGCGGCGCTCGCGCATCCTGGTGATGAAAGGGATCCGGCCCCTGTCAACCCGGTCCCCGAGCCAGGCGAGCACGGCTGGCAGCACCGTCAACGAGCCGAGCACCGCCACCGCGACAACCAGAATGGTTCCGGTCGCAAACGAGGTGAAGGTCGCCGCACCCGTCATGTACATGCCGGCCATCGCAATCATCACCGTGATCCCGGAAACGATCACGGCCCTCCCGGAGGTGGCGGCAGCAGCCTCGAGGGCGGCTGACTCAGAGCGGCCCGCAGCTCGTTCTTCACGTTCGCGCCGCAGGTAGAACAGGGAATAGTCAACCCCGACCGCGAGACCGATCAGCAGGATCACCGAGTTGGCGGAATCCGACATCGGCGTGACGTGGCTGACCAGGGCAGTCAGGCCGATTGCCGCGGCAACTGCAGTGAGACCGAGCATCAGCGGCACCCCGGCAGCGACGAACGCGCCGAAGGCAAGCACGAGGATCAGCAGGGTAATCGGCAGGGAGGTCAGCTCGGCTTTCTTGAAGTCGTCCTCGAAGGCCCGACCGATCTGCTCGCTGGCCGTGGCGTCGCCGAACTGCGAGAAGCTGAAGCCGGGAGCCCGCGCCCGGGCCTCGTTCACCGCTTCCTGAGTCGCACCGAGTCGTTCGGAAAGTTCATCTTCGTTGCCGGCCAGCCGGTAGATGACAAGACCGGAACGATTGTCGGATGAAAGCAGTCCCCGGCTGCCGGGGGCAAACGGATACTCGACATGCGAGACATGTGGCGTCACCCTGAGCTCCCGGGCCAGATCGGCAGCCACCGCACGGAAGCCCGGACTCTGGTTGGAGCCACCCGCCGGCGCCTTGATCAGGACCTGTTCGCTCGCGCTTTCGGGGAAGTTCTGTGCGGTTACTGCCTCGGCACGTCCCGACTCGCCGACCCCGTCTTCGGCATCGGTCAGGGTTCTGGTTCCGATCGATCCTCCAATGAGGACCGCGAGGATCACAAAGGAGAGCCAACCCCAGATCGCGATCTTGCGATGCTTGGCGCTCCACCTTCCGGCACGGGCAGCAATGTTGTGGCTGGTATTCATGCCGTAGATCCTGCCCTCGGCGGGACGGCTCGAAAATGGGGCCTGCCGGTGTTCCACGAGTGAGCTGGCTGCCCCTCAAGGGTGCGGAGAACCGCACCCTGAACGCCTTCATACGGGGGCTGTCCACACCAACGGACCCCCGGCCATCGGTCAGAATCAGAGCATGGGTAGCGCTTCGAAACTGCGGTCGCGCCTGATCTGGCTGGGAATCGCCGGCACATTCGCCGGAGCCGGAGGGGCGGTCATGATCGCGCTGACCAATCTCGATATCGCCCACCCGCCGCTTGACATCGTGCTGAGGGTCCTGACCGGCTGGACCTGGCTTGCGGTCGGGATCTTCGCCTGCTGGCGCCGGCCCGACAACTCGTTCGGCAAATGGATGCTCTTCACCAGCTTCGCCTGGATGGCCCAGTTCCTGACCTACGCCAACTCCTCTCTGGTCTTCACGTTCTCGCTGATCATCGCGAATGTCTTTCCGTTCGCGCTGGTCCAGACGCTGGTCCGGTTCCCGACCGGGCGGATCGAGTCGCGCGGCGACCGTTGGGTGTTGCGGCTGGTCGTGGTTGCCCTTGTGATTGTCACCCTGTCCACATTTTTCAGCACTCCGGATGAGTTCGGCTTTGACGGCGCCCCCAGCAACCTGCTCCTGCTGGCCGATTCGCCGACCACGTCGACCGTGCTCCTGATTATCACTAACGCGATCGCGATCGGGCTCGTCCTCGCTCTGATCCACAGCTTCACGGCCAAGTATTCGGCGGCATCCCCACCGATGCGCCGACTGATCGGACCGGTGCTCTGGACGTCGACCGCCCTGCTCGCCCTGCTCGGCATCTCATCCGTCTTTTCGATCGCCAACCTGGACGGCCCGGAAACAATCACCGGAATCCTCAGCGCCTTGACCGCGATGTTCCTGCCGATCGCCTTCCTGATCGGGCTGGCCCGGAGCCGGCTGGTGCGAGGTGAAGCCCTGGGAAAGATGCTCGAGCGGGTGGCCCACGAAAACGACCCGGTCAAGATGCAGGAAGCGGTGGCAGAGGCGCTCGGTGACCCATCGGTTGAACTGGCGTTCTGGATCCCCGAAACGAGGCATTATGTGGATGCGAGGGGCTTGCCGGCCACCCCGCCGGAGTCCGGTTCGGAGCGGGCCGCCAGTGTCGTTTCCATGGAAGGCCGCAAGGTCGCCCTGATCGTTCACGACGGTGCCCTGCTCGAGGAGCCGGAGAAGATCGAGGCAGTGAGCCGAGGGGCTGCTCTCGCCTTTGAAAACGCCAGGTTGCAGGCGGAGGTCCGCGCAAAGGTGGCGGAACTCCGTGCTTCCCGGGTCCGGATAGTCGAGGCCGCCGACGCGGCCCGCCGGGAAATCGAAAGGAACCTTCATGACGGAGCCCAGCAGAACCTGGTCTCGCTGGCCCTGAAACTGCAGATGGCCCGAAGCAGGATCGAATCGGATCCGCGCGGTGCGATCGAGCTCCTCGACGGAGCGAGCGCCGAACTCGAGCAGACCCTCGCCGAGCTGCGTGAACTGGCCCGGGGCATCCACCCCGCGGTACTTTCGGACCGCGGCCTCGATGCCGCGCTGCTGGCGCTTGCTCACCGGGCACCGCTGCCGGTGGAGGTTGGCGAGATGCCTCCGGACCGGCTCCCCGAGCCGGTCGAGGCCGCCGCCTATTACGTGGTTGCCGAATCTCTCACAAACGTGGCGCGTTACGCCGAGGCGAGCCGGGCGAAGGTGGACATTTCCCGCGCCAACGGGTTCGTCCGGATCAGGATTGCCGACGACGGGATTGGCGGCGCCGACCCCGATCTCGGCTCGGGACTGAGTGGCCTCGCAGACCGGATCGCCGCCCTTGATGGCAGCCTTGACCTGGACAGCCCGACTGGCCAGGGAACAGTGGTCGAGGTCAAGATCCCATGCGCGTAGTGAGCGAGGTGAAGATCCCATGCGCGTAGTGGTCGAGGTCAAGATCCCATGCGCGTAGTGGTCGCCGACGATTCGGTGCTGCTCCGGGAAGGGGTGGTCCGGGTGCTGGAGGACGACGGTTTCGAGGTGGTCGGCCAGGCCGGCGACGCCGAAGACCTGCTGCGCAAGGTCGGGGCCCACAAACCCGACGTTGCCGTGGTCGATATCCGCATGCCTCCAACCCTGACCGACGACGGCCTCCAGGCGGCAAAACTGATCCGCAAGGAGCACCCGGGCACGGGAGTGCTCGTGCTTTCCCAGTACCTGGAAGAGAGCTACGCCCTCGACCTTGTGGCCGACTCGGCGGAAGGGGTCGGCTACCTGCTCAAGGACCGGGTCGCTGAAATCGACCGCTTCACGGAATCGGTGCGGAGGGTCGGCAGCGGTGGCTCCGCCCTCGATCCGGAAGTTGTTTCCCACCTGCTCGGGCGCCGCCGGAGAGAAGATCCACTTGAGGTCCTGACCGCCCGCGAACGAGAGGTACTCGGGTTGATGGCGGAAGGACGTTCAAACATCGCCATCGCCGAGAACCTCGTTGTGACCGAACGCGCGGTCGAGAAGCATGTGACGTCGATCTTCAGCAAGCTTGACCTCACCCCCGCCGCCGAGGACCACCGCCGCGTCCTCGCCGTCCTGACCTACGTGAAGGCGATCGGCGAGTAGCCGGACAGCGGAGACAAGCCGGCCGCTGCACACCTACCCCGGCGCGACAATCCGCTCCGGGCAAATCGAGAAGGTGGTTGTGGGCAATTATCGCCTCCAACCGCCTTCTCGATTCTCTCGGTGAGCCGACTCGCCGCTATTCGTCGTCGGCGAGGGCACGGCGGCGGGAACGGCGGACCCAGGCGTGGTTCAAGCCGAGGGCGATCAGGACGACGATGCCGGTCGGAATCGCCACCGACAGGACGAGCACCGTGACTCCGGCCGCGATGCCGAGCAGCCTGGCAGCTTCGTCGATCCCGTCGGACAGGCCCCAGCTCGACGATCCGTCGTCGGACAGGCTCTCGTCCCCGGTTTCGATCTGCAGCTTGACCGGCGTGTAATCCGCCCGGCGTTCAAGGCGGTTGAGCCGGGTTTCGGCCCAGCGCTTCTGCTGCCGTTCCCATCGAATCTTCTGCTCGATCTCGGTTCGCTCATCCTCGTTGTAGGTATCTTCGAGCTCGCCGAGCAGGCTCCTGATCTTCGCCTCGGAGTCGGCGACCTGCTCCTCGGCGCTGTTGGTCGGGGCGGTTATGTCGGTCAGCTCCTGGCTGCGCGACCTGAGGTCGGCAATAGCGGAAAGTTCCGCGACCGCCGATTCGATCTGACCCGAGGGGA
>JBGAOF010000030.1:0-14519 GCA_044221915.1 Solirubrobacterales bacterium | reverse complement strand
CCTGACCACGGGACGGCTTTTGACCTGGCCGGAACCGGTCGGGCCGACCCGTCGAGTCTGATCGAGGCGATCCGGTTTGCGCGCCAGTTGTGCGCCTGAGTTTGCAGGTGCGCCACCCTCCGGCGGGGGGGGGGGGGGGCGGGGCCGGGCAAAGCCCGGTCCCGGGGAGACAAATAGACTGCCCGGGCTATGTTCTCGAAGATCCTGATCGCCAATCGTGGCGAAATTGCCATCCGCGTCGCCCGCGCCTGCAAGGAGATGGGCATCACCTCCGTTGCCGTCTATTCCGAAGCCGACCGGGATGCCCCCCATGTGCGGGCCTGTGACGAAGCGTTTCTGATTGGCCCGGCCCTGCCGGCCGAAAGCTACCTTTCGATCGAGAAGATCATTCAGGCATGCCGGGATTCGGGAGCCGAGGCCGTTCACCCCGGCTACGGGTTCATGGCCGAGAACTCGGACTTTGCCCGCGCCCTTGATGACGCCGACATCGTCTTCATCGGACCGCCCGCGTCGGCAATTGATGCGATGGGTTCGAAGACCATGGCCCGTGAGGTGATGGAGAAGGCGGGGGTGCCGATCGTGCCCGGCGCGACCAGGCCGGCCAAGAACCTCGAAGAGGCCAAAGCGCAGGCCGAAGCAGCCGGATACCCGGTGGCCTGCAAGGCGGTCGGTGGCGGTGGCGGCAAGGGGTTCCGGGTCGCGTTGACCCCGGATGAACTCCAGGAGGCCTTCGAAGGCGCCGCCCGGGAAGGTGAAAAATTCTTCTCTGACGACCGGGTGTACGTCGAGCGCTACCTCGTGGATCCGCGGCATGTCGAAGTCCAGGTGCTGGCCGACAAACACGGCAACGTGATTCATCTCGGCGAGCGCGACTGCTCGATCCAGCGTCGTCATCAGAAGGTGATCGAAGAGGCCCCCGGCCCGCATGTGGACGAGGAGATGCGAGAGCGGATAGGCAAGATCGCGACCGACGCGGCCCGCGCTGTCGGTTACTACTCGGCCGGAACCATCGAAGGCATGCAGGTCGGCGACGAGTACTTCTTCCTTGAGATGAACACCCGGGTGCAGGTTGAGCATTGCGTGACCGAGATGGTGACCGGGGTGGACATCGTCCGCGAGCAGATCCGGATCGCCGCCGGGGAGGAACTCGATCTGCGCCAGGAAGATGTGGAGATTGACGGCTGGGCGATCGAATGCCGGATCAACGCCGAGAAGGCCGACAAGAACTTCGCCCCCGCGCCGGGACAGATCGACATCTATGACGAGCCCTCCGGCCCCGGCATCCGGGTTGATTCCGGGGTCAAGGCAGGATCCGAGGTAACCCCGATGTACGACCCGATGGTCGCCAAGCTGATCGTCTGGGACCAAGACCGCGCCGCCGCAACCAGACGGATGCTGCGAGCGCTGGACGAATACGAGATCGCCCCGCTGTCAACCCTGATCCCCTTCCACAAGACGATCCTGAAGACCGAACAGTGGGACCGTGGAGAAACCTGCCGGGACCTGATGGAAGACAAGAAATGGCTGAAGACGACCGCCCCGGCGGACAGTGAAATCCCCGAACCGGCCGATGGTGAAGCCGAGAAGGTGGCCCGGGACTATCTGGTCGAGGTGGGTGGCCGCCGGTTCGACGTGAAAGTGATCGGGGAAGCAACCGGAATGGCCGCCTCCGGCGCTGGTGCCGCGGCAAACGGCGGGCCCGGCGGCAAGCCGAAACGGGAAAAGAAGTCCGGCGGGAGCGGAGGCGGCGGTGGCCCGGTGCTCGCATCCCCCCTCCAGGGATCGATCTTCAAACTCGAGGTTGCCGAGGGCGCCGAGGTCAAGGAAGGCGACCTGGTCTGCGTGATCGAGGCAATGAAAATGGAAAACGAGATCACCGCCCACAAGGACGGGAAGGTCACCAAGGTCAGCATTTCCGTTGGCGATGCCATCGCTTCAGGGGACCCTCTGGTCACTATTGAGTAACATTCCGCGGTCGCTCTGGATTGTCCGGATGCCGGCGATCTTTCGCGACCCCGCTCAAGAGAGGATCGAAAAATGGAAATTCTTGCCTACCTGGACCCGGGCAGCGTCAGCGCTGCCCTTGCCGCTGTTCTTGCCGGAGTCGCCGGTATTGGCGCAGCCATCCGTACTTTCGGGCACAACCTGAAGGGCAAACTGATGTTCTGGAAGAAGGACGAGCCTGCCCCGGAAGCCGCGGCGACGGCTGCGTCCGCCGCCGACGCTCCCGAAGACAAGCCATCCGAGCAGTAGGGCTGTGACAACTGCAGAACCGGGCTCGTTCAGGGACCGCGACAGCCGAGTCATAGTCTCTGATGACGCGATTTACCGTGCCCTGAGCCCGGAAGGGACCGAGGACTGGCTGGCGCTGGCCGGCAGTCCGTTGCTGGAACAGCTGACCTCAACCGGCCAGTTGATCGGCAGCCGGGAAGTTGAATCCTCCGTTCTGGGAGAAAGCGGCGAGCTGCTGCCGACCGGTGTTGAGCGGGTCCTCGAACACGACCGGGTTCCCTTCGTCTCCTACCCGTACGAATGGACCTTCAGCATGCTTCAGGATGCGGCGAAACTCCAGCTTGACCTGGGAATCGCCGCGATCGGGGAGGGCCTCAACCTGAAGGATGCCACCCCCTACAACGTCCAGTATCTGGGAGCCCGACCTACCTTCATTGACGTCGGCAGTTTCGAGAAGATCACAGCCGGGGAACCCTGGATCGCCTACCGGCAGTTCTGCATGCTCTACCTCTATCCGCTGCTCTTCCAGGCCCACAAGGACATCCCCTTCCACCCTTGGCTGAGGGGATCGATCGACGGCATTCAGCCGATCGACGCGATCAAGGTCTTCTCGCTGCCCGACCGCCTGCGACGGGGAGTCTTTCTTCACACTTCGCTGCATGCCCGACTCGACCGGCGAGCAAACCGCTCCGGCCCCGGCTCGGCCGAGCAGAACCGGACCACCAGACAGGTGAAACCCAGTCAGCTCCAGGCCCAGCTCCAGTCAATGCGTCGGCTGGTCTCGAAACTCAAGTGGAAGGCCGGCGAGACCTCCTGGAGCGGCTACCGCCAGAGCAACACGTATTCGGACGACGACGATCGCCGCAAGCAGGCTTTCGTCGCCGAGGTTGCCGCCAACGAAAAGCCCGCCCTGACCTGGGACATGGGCTGCAACGATGGTGCCTACTCCCGGATCGTCGCCGAATCCTCCGCGAAAGTGGTCGCGTTCGATTTCGACCACGCCACGGTCGAAGCGCTCTACCGATCGCTGCGCGAGGAGGGCAACACCAGGATCCTGCCGCTGGTCTCCAACCTGGCCGATCCTTCGCCCGCCCTCGGCTGGCGCGGGCTGGAACGCAAGACCCTGGTCGACCGCGGTGCCCCGGACCTGATGCTCGCCCTGGCACTGATCCACCATGTATCCATCTCCGCCAACATTCCGATCGCGGATTTCCTGCAATGGGCTCGTGACCTTGACACAACACTGGTGATCGAGTTCCCCAAGCGGACCGACCCGATGGTCCGGGCGCTGCTGGCCAACAAGCACGACGGGGCCAACCCCGACTACGAGGAAGGGAACTTCGAGCGCGAACTCGAACGGCGTTTCAAGGTTGAACGGCGGGAAGAACTGCCTTCGGGTGACCGGATCCTGTTCCTGGCTAGGCCGCGGTAGGAGAATTGGGCGAGCCCGGAGAAAGTTCGGGGGTGGAGCGAAAGAAGGGCATTGCTGCGGTCCTCGGCCGCCCGGCGCCGACCGGCCGCCAGTTGCTGCTCGGAGGCGGCCACCTTGCCGCACTCTGGGCGCTGGCCTTCGTGCAGCCGCTGCTCGACCTGCTCGGTGACAACCCCGAGTTCTTTGTCGCCCGGGGCAACTCGACCGGGGACATTCTCATTCTCGCGATTGGATTCACGCTGCTGCCGCCGCTGGTCATGCTGGCCGTCGAGTGGGTCGTTGTCCAGGTCAGCCCGAAGGCCTACCACCTGCTCCATTTCCTGCTGATGGCCGGTATCGCCGGTTTCCTGTTCATTCAACTCTTCCCGAATCAGGTTGCGGTGCGGTCGGCGGTGATCCTGCTGCTCGCCTTCGGGCTTGGCTGCCTGCTCGCCTGGATGACGATCCGCTTCGTGTTCGTGAAGAACCTGATGGACATCCTGATCATCTCGCCGGTGGTGATCCTGGCCATGTTCATATTCGCCAGCAAGACCACCGACCTGATCTTTCCCGAGGAAAGCAGGTTCGCGCTGGCCGCCGACTCCGGTGATGACACTCCGATTGTCCTGGTGATCTACGACGAACTCGGTACCTCCAACCTGATGACATCCCGGGGCCGGATCGATGCTTCCCGGTTCCCGAACTTCGCTCGCATGGCCGCGACCAGTACCTGGTACCGGAACAACACCACCACCGCCTTCTTCACGCCACATGCGGTTCCCGGAATTCTCACCGGGATAAACCAGCCCGCCAATACCCTGCCAACCTCCCAGGCACAACCGAACAGCATCTTCAGCCAGTTCGGCCGGCACCGGCCGATGCATGTGCTGGAACCGGTCACCTCGATCTGCCCGGAGGATCTTTGCCCGGACCCTGATGCGGAGCAAGGTCAGTTCACCCGGCTGAAGGCCCTGTACGCGGACCTCAGGTACGTCGAGGGCAAACTGGTGCTGCCGCCAGGCCTTGCAGCAAAACTGCCTGATGTCAGCTCGAACTTCGAGGGCTTCGGGGGCAGCAACGAGCCGGAGAAACTCGGCAAACGCGACAAGGCGGGCAAGCTCTTTGTGAAAGGGGAGGCCGAGTCGGACCCCGAACAGTACGAGGAGTTCATCCGTCAGATCCCGGACAGCAACCGGGGATTGACCGTGATGCATATGCATCTGCCCCATCAGGTCTGGAAATACGACCTGCAGGGCAACCAGTACAACGAAACCCCGATCGACCAGCTTTCCCGCAGCACCGGCAAGTGGATGGTCAACTCGAACGGCATAACGACCGCCCAATACCGCATGTACGTGCAGACCGGATACGCCGACCGGCTGCTTGGCGAAACCCGCCGCAAGCTCGAGTCGATGGGACTTTGGGACAAGGCGATGGTGATCGTCACGGCCGACCACGGCATCTCGTTTGAGGGCAACGGGGTGCCGCAGCGGCAAGCGGACCGGCGGGCGATGGGCGAGGTCGCGAACCCGCCGCTTTTCATCAAGTATCCCGGTCAGCGAAAGCCAGGGGTTTCGCTTCGCCACAGCATGACCCTGGACATCGTCCCAACGATTGCCCGGGCGGTCGGGGTCAAGGACCCATACGAGACCGACGGCGTGCCACTGCAGGGTCCCGTGCCACCGCGGGAAGTCACCGTCACCAACCCTGACGGCGACCTGCTCTCGGTGCCGCTCGCGGTGATGATCAGCCAGCGAAACGTGGCGATCGCCAGATCTGACGAGCGACTCGGCACCGGGGGCTTCTACACGCTTGGGCCAGCCCCCCGGCTGATTGGCCGGCCGGCACCTGCGGTTCCGGAGGGCACCACGGAGGCGGCGCTCGATGAGCCTGACATCGCCCGTGACTATGACCCGGGCGAAAACCTCATCCCGATGTTCATCACCGGCACCTGGAACGGTCCGCTACCGGCGGCGCCGGCCCGCGCCCCGGTTTTTGCGGTGGCGATCAACGGGAAGGTGCAAGGGACGGGCCGCCCGTTCATGTTCGCCGGGGCGGTCCATTGGGGAATCCTGGTCAATCCCGCAGCGATCCATCCGGGCAAGAACCGGGTCGGTGTCTACCGGCTGCAGGGCCGCCGGCTGATCCCGATCGGCGGCAACTAGGCGGCTGGCTCAGCCTTCCGGCGGCGCCGGCCAGGGCGGTGCTTCCCGTCTGCAGCCAGGTCCCTTGCAGCCCCTGAGCTTCTCCAGCTCGCGGTCGAGATAGGCGATGATGCGCCGGTAGCGGCTGTCACCGGCCCGGTTTTCGAGCTCAGCCGGGTCCTCGCTCAGCACGTAGAGCTCGATCTCGCCGTTTTCGTAGTGGATGTACTTGTACGGGCCCAACCTGATCCCGATGTAATTTTGCTCGGGACTCTTGACGGAGACATGGGCTCCCCCGCGGCCGGAAGCAGTCGCCGCGGGCGTCACTTCTTCCGGATAGTCACCGGGGATCAGGCCAGTCAGCTGCTGATAGCTGGAAAGCAGGATCGGCCTCCGCGAGCGCCTTGCCGGGTTCATCCAGAACGGGACCATTGAACGTCCGTCCATGGTGAGCTGTGCTCTGGCGCCTGCCAGATTGAGAATCGTCGGTGCGATGTCCTGGTTGGCCACCAGCTCGGCGCTCCGGCTGCCCGGGCTGATCGAGGGGCCCCGGATCGCGAACGGCACCCGAAGGGCCGGGTCATAGGGGAGGATCTTGCCCCGGCTGATCCGGTGCTGCCCGGTGAAGAAGCCGTTGTCGGACGTGAAAATCACGTACGTGTTCTGCAACCGGCCGGTCTCCCTGAGCGCCGCAATTATCCGACCGACACCGTCGTCAACGGCTCGTAGCGCTTCGACCGACTTGCGGTATTCGGTGTCGATTTCATCAATTTCATGCCGGGTCAATGGCGACGCCGTGTCGGCCTGCTGCAGGAAGTCCGGTTTGTCGCTGATGTCCCGCTCGTTGAAGCCCGGGGCTCGCGGGCCCGGGGTCCGGATCGCCGTGTCGTAATGCCGCGGGGCCGGCTCCGGCCCGATCGGTGGCCGGGAATCCCCGTGCGGGGCGTGATAGTCCACCTGGAGGTAAAACGGCCGGCGGCCGGCGTTGCGGATCGCCTGCTCGGCCTGCATGGACATCGAATCGCTGTGGTAATTGCAGACCGTGACACCCAGCCAGGGACAGCCTTCCGGGTCCTTTCCACCCTCCATGTCGTAGTAGGGCCAGCCGAGGCGGGGGGTTATCTCCCCGTCAATGTTCTGACGGTAGCCGTAAAACTCGCGGGTTGAGTTGTCTGTCGCATCGGTTACCCAGCGGTCCCAGCCCGGTGGCACCCGGGTTTCCGCCGGGCTGTCCGGGCCGCCGTAGGAATTCATGAACTTGCCAAAGTGAAGGGTCCGGTATCCGGAGCGCTGAAGCCAAACCGGCAGGTTCTCGAACATGATCGGGTTGTTCTGCCAGGCCGTCCAGCCGCCCCGGGGGCCACCGATCCGGATTACACCGTGATTCTGTGTGTAACGGCCGCTGAGCAGCGAGGCACGAGAGGGGGCGCAGAGAGGGAAGGGGGTCAGGTATTGGCTGAAGGTGATGCCCTTGTCCCTGATCAGTTTCATCGTCTTCGGCATGACCGGCCGCCAGTTGTCGTACAGATCGCGGAAACTGCGGTCGTACTCGTTGCGGGGCTGGTCATCGGTCTGGATAACCACAAAGCTGGGTCGTGGCGCGGCTTTCACCGCAGGGGCAGGAAGCCCGGCCGATGCCAGTCCAAGCAGCGTGGCGACCAGTGTTGCGGCCAGGCGGCGGTTCACTGGCCGGCACCCCCCTGAGGGGACGGGCAGGCGTGTTCATGGCCGGGGGCCAGGATCCATCTGAAAGTTGTGGAATTGGGGGAGGTTCTGCTCATTGCTTCCGGAAAGCCTGCCTTTGAAACCGCCTGAAGCGCCTTGAGGTGCGCTCTGAACGGGGACTACCGGTTCTCGCCGGGACCGGTACCGCCGCCAGGCCCTGCCCCGCCGCCGTTTCCGGGCCTTCGGCCGGGGTCCGGGGGGTGGACTCTAAATTGCGGGGCGGGCAGCCGGCCCGTTCCCCGCCGGCAGGTCCGGCCGGCACAGAATCGCCGCCAGCCGATCTGGCGTCGGAGGATCTTCCGGACCCGGCGGTAGGCGGGCCAGCGCACCCGGTTTGAAATCTCGGCCGGATCGAGGTTCAGGTCGTAAAGTTCCCGGCCGCCGCCCTCGTATTCGATGTACTTGTAGCGTCCGGCCCGGAGCGCGGTGAAGTTCACCGCCGGGACGGTGGCCGAGACCGACGCTCCAAGATCATTCGGGGCCTGGATCCCCTCCTCGCGCAGATGCCGGTAGAACCGCTGCGAGGGCAGACGGTAGGACTCGATCACCACGGCCCGGCGACCGCTACGGCCCGGTGACCGAAGCAAGCTGCCGATTGAGCGGCCATCCTGCCGCAGGAGGGGCCGGACGTTGGCGAGATCGGCGATGGTCGGGGCGATGTCCACGTTGCTGACTATCGCGGCCGACCTGCGATCCCTTTTCACCCCTGGGCCTCGAACGATCAGGGGAACATTCGCCGAAGGCTCGTAGGCGAGGAACTTGGACCTGGCGTAACGGTGCTCGCCGAAGAAGGCACCGTTGTCGGAGGTGAAGAAGATGTAGGTGTCCTTCAGGCGCCCGCTGCGGCGCAAGGTGCGGATCACCCTGCCAACGCTCTCGTCGACCGACCGCAGGGCCTCAAGCTCGTCCTGCCATTGCTGGCGCAACCTGCGGATCTCCCGGCGGGTCAACCGGCGGGAACCATGGCGCAGAGCCGGCGGTTTGTCGCTGATGTTCGCCTCGTTGAAACCCGGTGGCCGCGGCAGCGGTGTCCGGGCGGCGGAGCCGATGTGACGGCTGGCCGGCTCCGCCTTGCCGCTTTCTCCCGGGTTGCCATGAGGAGCCTGAAAATCGATCTGCACATAGACCGGCCGACGGGGCGCCTTGCGGATTGCCCGTACCGCCCGGGTCGTGATCTGGTCCGTGTGATACTCGCAGGCAAGGCCGCCGGTCGGGCAATCCGGGCTGTCCTTGTGGCTCCGGGCCTGATAGTTGGCCCGGCCGAACGGCCCCTGGATCCGGCCGTCCACGTTCAGCCGGTAACCGTAGAAGCGGCGCACCGGTCCCGGGGTCCAGTCGGTGGCCCAGGTACTCCAGCCCGGCGGCACCTGCCTGTTGTTGTAGGCATCCGGACTCCCGTAACCGTTCACCAGACGGCCGAAATGAGCGGTGCGGTAGCCCGCTCTCCGCAATGCCACAGCGATGTTCCGGCTCCACACCTCACTCGCGGCGAGGCCCTCGGCTCCGCCCAGCCGGCCGACGTTGCGAACCAACCCGCTGGTGTGGCCATATTGGCCGGAAAGAAGCGCTGAACGGGCCGGCGAGCAGACCGGGACGGTGGCGTAATAGTTGCTGAACTCGACGCCCTGACCACCAATAAGGCTCAAGGTCCGGGGCATGGTCAGGTGACGTTTGCCGCGGCGGTCGATCCAGGTGGAGTGGAGCATCCGGGCGGTCTGGTCGTCGGTCTGGATCACCACGAAATCCGGCCGGCCTGCGTACGCGAGGCCCGGCAACCGGCCGATTGCGGCAACGATCAATGCTCCGGCTACCCCGGCCAGCAGCAGTGTGGCCCGCAGGCGCCATCCGTTCCTGATCATCGAATTCAAACCGTTCGTGGGTTGCAACCCGCTTCCGACGCGCGAGTTCCTTCAGGAAAGAATAGGATCGCCGACCGATGTCTGCCCGGGAGGAAAGCCCTGCACCGCTGGCACCACCCTCTCTGCCGTTGGGTGGCCTGCACATCGCGGCCCTCTGGAGCCTGGCGGTCCTGCAGCCGCTCCTCAACCTGCTTGGCAACAATCCTGATTTCTTCGTCGCCCGGGACAACACGGCTAGCCAGATCATTGTCTTTGTCTTGCTGCTCGCGATCCTGCCCCCCCTGGCAGCAACCCTGATCGAAGCGCTGATCCGGCTGATCAGCCCGACCGGGCGTTGGGTCTTTCACCTGGCAATCTGCGGGGTTCTCTTCTGGGCGATAACCCTCCAGGCACTCAAGCATTTCGCGGAGGGGCCGGCCTGGCCGGTGATTCTGGCCGCCATGGCCCTCGGCGGGCTGCTCACCTGGGCCTACGCAAGGGCGCGGTTCATGCGGTCGATGACCGACATCCTGATCATCGCGCCACCGGTGATCCTGGTTTCGTTCTTTTTCTTCAGCCCCGCGTCGGAGCTCACCACATCGACCACCGAGGTCCAGGCCAAGACGGTCAGGGCCGCCCATCCCGCGCCGGTTGTGATGGTCGTCTTTGACGAGTTTCCGGCCGGTTCGCTGATGACCCCCTCCGGCCAGATCAACCCGAAGCGATTTCCGAATTTCGCCGGTCTCCGGAGTACCTCCAACTGGTACCGGAATACGGCCACCGACGCGTCCTACACGGCAATTGCGGTGCCTTCAATCCTGACCGGGCAGTCCGCCAGAAGGGACAGCCTGCCAACCGCGGCCGACCATCCCGACTCGATCTTCACCCTGCTCGGCAAGGAGTGGGATACCCACGCGATCGAACCGATCACCCAGCTCTGCACGGAGGAGATCTGTGGCAGGCGGGAGAGTTCCGAGACCGGTCTCGGCGAGGCGCTCGGATCACTCACAACCGATCTGAAGGCGGTTTCGGCGCATCTGTTGCTGCCCGCCGACATGGGCAGCAGCCTGCCGGATATCTCACAGAGCTTCCAGGGTTTCGGGGGCGAGGAGGATTCGGTCGAACGGGGCCGGGCCCGGCAATGGGTTCACGAACGGCTGATCTCCGGCGAGGACTCGCTCGACGGGGAAGGTGACGTCGCCCGGTTCATCAGCACACTCGGATCCAGCGGCCGGACCTTTGACTTTGTGCATGTCGAAAAGCCCCATTACCCCTGGACCCATTACCCGAGCGGACTCAAGTATTCGGATGGCACCGAGGACTTCCGCAACTTCATCACCGACACCGACTGGCTGGCCGGCCCCTACCTGACCGACCGGGCCCGCCAGGCCCACCTGCTGGAAGTCGGATTCACCGACCTTCTGCTCGGTCGAATAATCAACGCGATCAAGCGGAAGGGACGCTGGCGGGAGACCCTCTTTGTGGCGACCGCCGACCACGGGGCGGCCTGGACCAAGGACAGCAACCGACGGGAAGCGGAGCCATCGACGATGGGCGAGGTCGGCATGGTGCCGCTCTTCATCAAGGCACCCGGACAAACCCGAGGGGAGACCATCGACCGGCCCACCTGCACAACGGAGATATTGCCCGAGATGGCCCGCATCCTCGGTATCGACCTTCCCTGGACGCCCGCCGCATGCGACCGTGAAACGGTTCGACTTGACAATGGCGCCGGCACCGCCCCGGCACTCTCCTTCGCGGAAACGATCGCCCAGCGCCAGCGCTACATTGAGGGGAACGCCGCCCTGTTCGGTGGCGACGGGGCCGGATGGAACCGGGCCTTTTACTGGGGTCGGTTCCGGAGTCTGATCGGACAGGCGCCAGGAAGCCTGGACGTCTCCTCGGCTTCCGAAGAGGGACCCAGAGCGACCCCCGACACATCCGGGCCGGCCGTTTCAAGCCTGGATCCGGGGGTTGAACTGAACCCGGTGCTGCGCCAGCGCGGCAGGCTCAGCGGCATCGGCGCGAATGTCCCGCTGGCCGTCTCGGTCAACGGCCGCATCGCCGCGGTCGGACAGAGCTACACCGACAAGGGGAAGGTCCTCTACTCGATCCTGATCCCACGGTCAGCTCTCCGGCCGGGCGAGAACGCGATCAGCCTCTTCGCGATCGAGACCACCGGAGCCGCCCAACCCGGGTCTCCTTCCGTCAAGCCGCAGCTCAAGGCCCTCTGGTCGTCTGACGGTCAATAGACTGGCGATTCCGTGACTGACGTCGCCAAGCCCGGAACCGGCACCGAATCGCCTCGCGGGGCCGGCTTCAAACGTCCTTCCCTCCTTTTGGGAGGTGCTCACCTCGCGGCCCTTTGGGCCCTGGCATTCGTTCAGCCGATGCTCGACCTGCTCGGGGAGAATCCTGACTTCTTCGTCGCCCGCGGAAACTCATCCGGCCAGATCGTCCTTTACGCGCTGACGCTGACCTTCGCGGTGCCGCTGGTCTGTCTCGGCCTGGAAGCGTTGGTCCGGCTGGCAAGCCGGGACGCACAGTGGTACCTCCACCTCGGCCTGATGGGACTCTTCGGGGCCAGTTTCGCCCTGCAGCTGATCAAGAGCCACCTCACATGGCCCGCCGGGACCCTGATCGCATTCTCGGTCCTGCTTGCCGTGGCCGGCGTCTGGGTTTATTCCCGCTGGCGGTTTCCACAGGCGTTTATGGATGTGCTCAGCATCGCCCCGGTGGTTCTGCTGGTGATCTTCTTTGGTTTCAGCAGCACCTCGCGGCTGATCCTGCCCCGTGAGCAGCCGGACCCGATCGACGTGAAGGTGGCCGACCCGGCCCCGGTGGTGATGGTCGTCTTTGACGAGCTCCCGACCGGATCGCTGATGACCCCCGACGGGGGCATCGACAGGAGCCGTTACCCGGCCTTCTCCGAAATGGCGGACCACTCAACCTGGTATCGCGAAGCCACGGCCGACGCGGCCTACACACCGCTCGCGGTGCCGGCGATCCTTTCCGGCGAGAAGCCGGACAACGACCGGCTGCCGATCGCCGCCGACTATCCCCGCAGCATCTTCACCCTGCTCGGCAAGAACTATGAACTGCGGGTGATGGAAGCAGCAACCCGGATCTGTCCCGATGACCTCTGCCCGGGCGAGGACGATTCGGCCGAGGACGCGTCGACCGGTGATCTGTTCTCCGACCTTTGGGTTGTATCCCGGTACCTGCTCCTGCCGGACTCGATGACCCGCGGGTTGCCCGATGTTTCCAACTCGTTTTCGGGTTTCACCGAAACCGACCAGATCGACACCAACGCGGAATCCGAAGTGACCGGCCTGACCAGCGAAAGCGGGCCAACCGGCAGCACCGGTCCGACCGGCAGTGCCGGCGCGGAAGGGCCGACCGGAGCGACCGGGGTCGATGGCGAGATCATCCCCGAACGCACCGGGCAGGGTGCAGCACGGAAGCTCGGCCGGCTTTTCGCGCTTGAATCGAGTGCCGACGAGTTCGAAAGGGTTGGGGAGTTCAATTCGAAACTCGAGCCCGGGCAGCAGGAAACCCTTGATCTGATCCATATCGAGAAGCCCCATTACCCCTGGCGTCACATTCCTGACGGCCAGCGCTACTCGAACCTGACCGCCGAATGGTCCGGCCTGCTCCCCAACGACGGACCCTGGATGGCCCCTCCGCAGATCGTTGACATCGCGCTTCAGCGGCATCTTCTGGAGGTCGGCTACACCGACACACTGTTGGCGCGGATCCTCACCCGGCTCAAGGAAACCGGTCTCTGGGACCGGGCCCTTGTCGTGGTCACCGCCGATCACGGTTCTGCCTTCCAGTCGAAGGTCCCGCGCCGGGCCGCCGTCCCCGACAACATGGGTGAGATCGCCTCGGTTCCCCTTTTCGTCAAATCTCCCGGGCAGACCCGCCCCGAAGTGACGGACCAGCGCATGTGCACCACCGGGATCCTGCCGTTGATCAGCGATGATCTGGGGATTGAATACCCATGGCCGAAGGAATCCTGTGACCCGGAGCAGGTCACCGTGGTCAACTCACCGAACGGGGAGGGATCGGCCGCGCCCGCAGAAGTGGTCAAGCAGCGACAGAAGGATCTCGTCCGGCGGATTCAGAGGGTTTTCGGAACCGGCCACGGCTGGGGGGCCTTCTACCGCTTCGGTCCGCACAAGGATCTGATCGGCAAGCGGGTGAAGGATCTCGACGTTCTGCCACTGAAGCGGTGGCGGGTCGTCCCTGATGAACGCAACGCGGTCAAGAACTACGATCCGGCGGCGCCGAACCTGCGGGGACTGCTGCAGCGCGGCGTCACCGACCGGTTCGGTGAAAAGCGGGTTCTCGCTGTCGCGGTCGGTGGAGTTATCCAGGCGGTCGGCTGGACCTTCAAGGACGGCACCGGCCGTGGACCCGGCTATTCGATCCTGCTGCCGCCCGAATCGCTACGGGCCGGTTTCAACCGGGTGGATATCTATCTGCTTGAGAACGGGGGGAGGCGCCTTCGCATGGTCTACGACGGATCCGGCCGGCTCCCGGCGGCGGTGGTGGAAAAACAGGACCGTCTGCGAGCCGAGCTCACGGCCGGGGCAGGAGACCAGGATGGGCCCTGAAACGCCGATCCGCATGGCCGGCCCGACCGACGTGACGGTGCTGACCCGACTGGTGGCCGGGTTCCGGGATTTCCTCGAATCCAGCTCACCGACAAACGCGGAAATTGAAGCTACCGCGACGATTCTGCTGCGGGACCGGTCCACGGAATTCCTGCTTGCCGGGGAGCCGGAAGCAGGCTTTGCCCAGATCCGCTTCCGACTCTCGATCTGGAACGGATCCGAGGACGCATGGCTGGAGGACCTCTTCGTCGAGGAGAGCTCGCGCGGCAAAGGGCTGGGCCGGGTTCTCGTCAAGGCAGCGGTCGAACGAGCCCGGGCCCGGGGCTGTGAACGGATCCAGCTGGACGTGAACCAGGCCAATCAGACGGCTCTGCGACTCTATGAATCCTGTGGTTTCCGGCCGATTCACAATCCGGCCAAATGCTTGAACCTGCCCATTCTCATCATTTCGCTGAGCTGTAAATGCAAGGATCGCCACATTATCAATCGTCGTTCTTCCGATCGAAACATACTCGACAGTCAAATTTCCAAGATCAAACTCTTCCAAAGG
>JBGAOF010000002.1:0-25409 GCA_044221915.1 Solirubrobacterales bacterium | reverse complement strand
ATTTGCCCAGTTGGGTCTGCACCCGCAGTTGGTGCAGACCGTAGAAGCGCTTGGCTTCACCGCACCCACCCCGATTCAATCCGCTCTGATCCCTGAGATGATGGCGGGCCACGATGTGATCGGCCAGGCCCAGACCGGCACCGGAAAGACCGCCGCCTTCGGTTTGCCGATGCTGCAGTATCTCGATCCGGACAACGATGAAGTCCAGGCGATTGTGCTGACCCCGACCCGGGAGCTCTGCATTCAGGTAACCCAGGCGCTGCGGTCCTACGCCGAGCACCTTGATATCGAGATCGTTGCGGTTTTCGGAGGTGCTCCGATCCGCAGCCAGCAGGCCCAGTTGCGTTCCGGGGCCCATGTCGTGGTTGCCACGGTTGGCCGGATGAAGGACCTCATCTCCCGGCGTTCCCTGGTTCTCACCGCGGCCCGCTTCGTGGTTCTCGACGAGGCCGACGAGATGCTTGACCTGGGGTTCATCGAAGACGTCGAGCGGATCCTCCGCATGTGCCCGAGCGGACGCCAGACGGCGCTTTTCTCGGCAACGATGCCACCGCCGATCAAGCGGCTGGCGGACACCTTCATGTACGACCCGGTGACAATTTCGATCACCCCGAAGAAGCTGACCGTGGATGCCATTGAGCAGGCATTCGTTGAAGTTCCCTCCCGGTCAAAGACCGATCGGCTGGTCGAGGTCCTGAGAGCGGAAGACCCCGAGCAGGCGATCCTCTTCTGTCGCACCAAGATCGGGGCGGCTCGGCTTGAACGCGACCTGAAGAATCGTGGGCTCGACGTGAAAGCCCTGCATGGGGATCTCAGCCAGGGAGTGCGTGACGGGGTGATGCTTGCCTTCAAGAACCGTCGTTGCCGGCTTCTGGTGGCAACCGATATCGCTGCCCGGGGCCTTGATGTGGACCATGTCACCCATGTCGTCAATTACGACATCCCGAATTCATCCGAGACCTATGTCCACCGGATCGGCCGGACCGGCCGGGCGGGCAGGACGGGCCGTGCGATCACCTTCATCACGCCCGACCAGCGTCGGGATCTGGAACAGATCAAGAAGGACGTGAAGGCTTCAATCGCCGAATGGGAGAAGCCCGAGGACCGGATTGAACATGCGCGGCCGCCTCGCCGGCGCCGCCGCGGTGAAGCCCCCGCTTCCCTCGATGACCAGCCGGAAGTCACGGCGGAAGACGGTGCAGCGGAAGAGGGCGATCCGGCCGTGGCCGAGAGTGGTGCCGTCAAGCTCTTCATCAACCGCGGATCCCGCTCGGGAATATCCGAGGAGGACCTGCGTTGGGCCCTGCGTGAGGGCGCCGTCCTGACCGACGGTCAGGTTGCCGATGTGAGAGTCCTGGAGCGGTTCTCCTTCGTTGAAGTGGATGCGGATATCGCCGAGCAGACGGTCGCCTATCTCGACGGGACAAAACTCAAGGGTTCCGCCATCCGGGTCGAGACGGCCCGTAGCTGACGGACCGGTCGGCGAGGGTCGCTGGCGAGGCAATGGTGCTGGAAGATCAGCCGGGCCGGCCGGCGAGCCGTTCGATCGTGCCGAGCAGAAGGTCGAAATCGATCGGCTTCCCGATCACGGCATCGGCCCGATTGCTGTCTCCCGGTTCGAGCTCAACCGCGGTGACCAGGATCAGCGGGAGTTCGGGATGCCCTTCCCTGATCCGGTCGGTGAGTTCGATGCCGCCGATTCCCGGCAGGTTCACATCCGAAAGCACGACCTCCAGCTCGTCCCCGGAACTCCCATCCAGCCGCTCCAGGGCCGCGGTTGCGCCGGTTACCACCTCCACCCGGTGCCCGGCTTTCTCCAGTCGTCGCCGCAGCAGCAGGCCGATCGCCGGAGAGTCCTCGACTACCAGCAGCCGGCTCAAGCCGGGCCAGATCCGGTCGCCACGGCGGCCTTGCTTCGGTCAACCGGGAACCAGAGCGTGAAGCATGAACCGGAACCGTCTTCCGATTCGACCGTGATCCTGCCCCGGTGGAGCTCGATCAGCGCCCTGGTGAGGGAAAGGCCGATCCCGGAACCGGTCCGGTCGCCTTCGCTGGCGGTACCGCCGCGCTGAAAACTGCGGAAGGCCTCCTCCGGATCTTCGAAGGGAAGCCCCCGGCCGTCGTCAACCACCCGGACAGTCAGGAAATTGCCTTCCATCCCGACCGAGACCCGCACCCTGACCCCGGCACCATTGTGGACCGACGCGTTGTTGACCAGGTTCGACACCATCTGAAAGCAGCGGACTTCGTCGGCCTGCACCAGCGGGTGTCCGTCTTCAATCCTGACCTCGAGGCTCTGGTCACGTTCGGCAATCCCCGGTTCCGTGGCCGCTGCCACCGCTTTCACCGTTTCGCCGAGGTCGGTCTCGGCCAAATGAAGCCGCAGCTCCCCGAAACTGTTCCGGCTCAGGTCGAAGACATCCTCGACCAGATCCGTCAGGCGCCGGGTGGTGGCTTCGATGATCGCGGCTGCTTCAGCCTGCTCCGGCGTCAGGTTCGAGACATCCATGTTGAGGATCTCCGAGAATCCCCGAAGGGTGGTCAGGGGGCCGCGCAACTCATGTGAGGCGGCCATTGTGAAAGCGGAGCGGCGCTCATGCGCGACCTCGGCCCAGTCCACCATCCAGAGGTTCACCATCTGTTCACCATCCGCCCCGGTTCCCCGCAGGAGCCAGTTCAGCTCCGGGCCGCCTGGCTTCCCCGGAAAACTCACCACCTCGCGGCGGATCAAGGCCCGATCGACTTTCTCGACCGGGGCCAGCTTCTCCAGCTCGGTCCTGAGGTTGCTGCCCGGGAGCAGACCGGGGGCAAGTTCAATCGCGGTCAGGTTGGCCTGGATCAGGTTACCGGCCGCGTCGACCGTGACCACACCGGAAGCGATCCCGTCCAGCGACCGGCGCAGCAGGCCGTTGTCGTCCACCGGGTACCCCTCCTTCAGCTCCATGCCGGGAGGTTATCTGGCGTCACGCCGGCCGCATCCCTCGTAGTCTTTGTTCCGATGATGTCTCACGCTGATGGCATTGAGCACGGCCCACTGGAGGACTGGTTCCGGCGAAGGGTTACCGGTCTTGAGCCACCACTTGATTACGAGAAAATCCACGGCGGGATGTCGAACCTCACCTTTCTGGTGACCGACCAGGGAGCTTCGAGATGGGTGCTGAGAAGACCACCGCTCGGCAAGACGCTCGGCTCGGCCCATGACATGGGGCGGGAAGTCCGGGTAGTCAGCGCCCTGGCAGGGACCGGGGTGCCGGTGCCGCCGGTCGTCGGGTACTGCGAAGACCCGGAAGTGACCGGCGCCCCCTTCTACGTGATGGAGTTCGTCGAGGGTCCGGTGATCCGCGGCGCGGAACAGGCCGCGGCATTCCCGGGCGAAGAGCAGCGCCGTCATCTCGGCCGGGGACTGGTCGAGACCCTGGCCCGGATTCATTCGGTGGACCTGGTTGAGACCGGCCTGGCGGACCTCGGTCGCCACGACGGTTACGTCCAGCGCCAGCTGAAGCGCTGGTCCGGTCAGTGGGAAAAGTCAAAGACCCGCGAACTGGATTCGGTCGAGCAGATACACGCCAGGCTGGTTGAGCTGGCGCCCCCGCAGCTCGCCACAACGCTCGTTCATGGTGACTACCGGCTTGACAACGTGATTTTCAGCCCGACCGGGGATGTGGCTGCGGTCGTCGACTGGGAGCTCTGCACAATCGGGGATCCGATGGCAGACCTCGGGTTGCTCATGGTCTACTGGCGGCAGGCCGATGACCCGCCGCTCAGGCTCCTGACACCGGCCAGTACCGAACCGGGATTCCCGGCCAGGAGTGACCTGGCCGACTGGTACGCCGAAATCACCGGGCGGGACATTTCGCAGCTTGACTATTTCACCGCATTGGGATTCTGGAAGCTCGCGATAATCGCCGAGGGAGTGCTGGCCCGGTTTTCAGCCGGCCAGTACGGCGAGGACATCGGTGACGTTGTCGACCAGTCACAGGCCACGATCGACCTGCTCCTGTCGCAGGCGGCCGAGGCAATAGACCGGATCGCCTGAGTCAGCCGGCCTGATCCTTCGGGTCGGCCCCGGCGGCCGCCCGCTTCTTGAGGAAGCGGCCGACTTCCCGCCGGGCAATCACCATCTTGTGAACCTCGTCCGGGCCATCAGCCAGCCGGAGGGTTCGGCTGTAACGCCACATCGCGGCCAGGGGGGTGTCCTCGGTCATGCCAAGGGCGCCGTGGACCTGGATCGCCCGGTCGAGCACATTCATCACCATGTTTGCCGCCACGACCTTGATCATCGAGATCTCCTGGCGGGCGGCCCGCTTGCCAACGGTGTCCATTTTCCAGGCGGCATTCAGGGATAGCAGCCGCGCCTGATCGATCTCCATGCGTGACTTCGCAATGAAATCCTGGACGAACTGCTTGTCGGCCAGCGGCCCGCCAAATGCTTCCCGGTCGGCGGCCCTCAGGCACATCATTTCCATCGCCCTCTCTGCGGTGCCGATCGCCCGCATGCAATGGTGGATCCGGCCCGGTCCGAGCCGGTCCTGGGCAATCAGGAATCCGGCCCCGCGAGGGCCCAGCAGGTTCTCCTGCGGAACCCGGCAATCTTCATAGAGAATCTCGGCGTGGCCCGGGCCCTTGTCGTGTCCCATCACCGGCACCGACCGGATCAGGTTGAAGCCGGGTGCGTCGACCGGCACGATGATCATCGAGGCATTCGCGTAGGGGTTGTCCGATTGTTCGGTGTTGACCATGGCGATCGCGAATTCGGCGCCGACGGCACCGGTGGTGAACCATTTGCGGCCGTTGATTACCCATTCGTCGCCGACGAGCTCGGCCCGCGCGGCGAGTCCGGTGGGATCCGAGCCGGCTGTCTCCGGTTCGGTCATCGAGAAGCAGCTGCGGATTCTGCCTTCCAGCAGCGGCTGGAGCCATTTCGATTGCTGGTCGTCGGTTCCGTGTTCGAGCAGGATCTCCATGTTGCCCGTGTCGGGGGCCGCGCTGTTGAAGGCCATCGGCGCGCAGAGCGGGCTCCGGCCCATTTCTTCGCAGAGGAATGCGTACTGCCAGTTGTTGAGGCCGGCACCATGCTCATCGTCGGGGAGGAAAAGGTTCCAGAGGCCATCGGCGCGGGCCCGATCGCGAATCTGGTCAAGCTCGACCGGATATGGGACCCCGGGTTTCACCTCGTCGTCAACCGCCTGGTGGAGTTCGGCTTCACGGGGGTAGATGTGTTCGTCCAGGAAGGCACGGACACGGCCGAGGAGCCCTTCAACTTCGGAACCGGCTTCAAAATCCATGGTCAGGAAGGTACTACCCGGTGAAGCAGGGGGGATGGTGCCCGCGGGCCGGAAGCCCCGGGTTCAGTTGACTTCGGGGCCGGTCCGCCGGTAGCGGGCGAAGAGATCGCCTTCGGCTTCGAGCAGGCGGTCGAGTTTGAATCCGGCCCGTGAGGGCAATTCCCCTTCGAGGATCCGCGGCGCCTCGCCGCCGGTCGCAACCGGCGTGATCGTGAGAAAGAGGTCATCGACCAGGCCGGCGGCAAGCAGTTGCCCGAAGAGATGTGGACCGCCCTCGCAAAGCAATGCCCGAACGCCCTCCCGATGTCGGAGGTGGGCCATGACCTCGGTCATCTCGATGCCTTCCTCCCGGGTTACCAATTCAACCGGGGTGCTGGTTTCGGGGGCCTTCTTTTTCCGGGTGAAGATCAGCACTTTCCCGTGACCATCGGTGAAGAGAGGCGCGTCGAAGGGAAGGTCGAGGTTGCCGCTAATTATCACGGCCAGGGGTTCGGCTGCGAGGCCTGCAGCCAGTCGCTGACGGTGGAATTCCGGCTGGCGGACTATGCGCCCGTAACGTTCCGAGCGCATTGTGCCGCCCCCGACCATCACCGCATCGAACCGGGTGCGAAGGCCCAGCAAGTGCTCGGAGTCGGCTTCTGAACCGAGCTCCTTGGAGCGGCCCTCGATCGAGGCGCGGCCGTCAAGGGTGCTGATCATGTTGACCGCGACATGGGGCCTTGACCCGGGTGGCTGGTCAAAGGGGCGGTAGAGCCCCAACTCGCTCTCGAGTGAGGCCGACCCTGGCTCGGGGATCAGTCGGCGCATGGTTCGAGGTTACCGCCGGCCCGGTCGGCGTGGCTCATCGCGCAACTCCCGCCGGAGTGTTCAGGAGTAGTCGTTCCAGCCGTCGAAGTCCCGGCCGGACCATTCCTTCAATCCGGCGACGTCGTCGCGGAAGCGCCCCTTCAGGGTCTCCATGAGATCGTTGGGGATCTCCGGCTTCGGGGCGGGGGGCTTGTCGGGGTCGTGGACCACCTTCTCGACCATCCAGCGCATCGATTCCGGCAGGCGGTCGAAATTGCGGTCGAAGGCACGAAAACCGGGCAGCTTGATGAGTTTCTCCATGAACTGGTACTTGTCGTCGTGCTTGGCCGAGGATTTCTCCCACTGGCGGTCCCACTGCTCGGAGGTGAAGTTCTCGTCGACGCCGAGGAACCTGAACGCCTGGCGCATGGTTTCGTCCCGCTTCCTGCCGAGGTCTTCCTGGGTGATGATTTCGATCTGGTCCCGGTCAAAAAGCTCGAGGTAGGGCTGGAGCTGCATCCAGTACATGGACCGCTGGATGTAGGCGGTGTCGGGAAGCGAGAGAGTCTCGACAAACTCACGGGTTTCGTAGCCCGCTCCGGTTGCGTGGACCCAGTGGGAGAGGATCCGTTTGATCGGGTCGCGGACCATGTAGATCAGCTTGGCGTCGGGAATGTGTTTGTGGATCCGCTCGGCGACACCGTTGAACCGGGGCCGGTTCGTGTAATGCGGGGAGGATTCACCGTTGACCTTGACCGTGTTGTCGAAACGGTTCTCGTACCAGTCGAAGCCAAGATCCCAGTTCTGTTCGGCAGCGAAGTAGTTGAGTTCTTTCGGCTTTGACATGTGGATGTCCGGGTGCAGGCCGAGGTAATGGTGGATCGAGGTGGTCCCGCATTTGAGACCGCCGATGATGATCATGTTCGGCAAGGTCGCGGTCTTGTTCCTGCGGCGCGGCAGGCGACGGTTGCGATCTGATGTGAAGCGCTCCCGGGCGCGCGAGCACATCGCGTCGTCGGCGGGGTCGTAGGTGGCCTCGGGGGCGGTCACGGAAGTATCGGCGGTTTCAGACACGGCCGGGTAGTGTAGCCGGGAATGGCTCCCACGAACCCCTCCGGCGTGCCGGCAAGTTTCGAGTCGCCATCCGGCACCGGGCCGAATCTGTGGAACGGGCCTTCCGGAGAGCGTCCTGACCTGCCGCTTCCCCCGCGTCGCCAGCCGCTGCTCCACCGGGGTTTGATGCGGAAGCGCTGGCGCTATGTCGGCTACTACGGCGACGAAGTGATGCTCTGTGCGGCGGTCGTGCTGATCGGCGTGTTCAGACACACTTTCTGGTCGATCTGGGACCGGAGCGCCGGTGCCGGGGGTCGGGTTTTCGAACATACCCGGCTGCGGCCGGGCAGGCCGGAGGTACTGCTGGAGGGCCCGCGTTTGGAGGTGGACAGCGGCCAGATCACGGCATCCCTGGTTTTCGGTGATGTTGAGCCGGTTGAGGTGGTTTGCCCAAGCGGCCGGGGCTGGGGCTGGACCCGCAAGCGGGCCGGGGTGCCCGTTCGGGGGCGGATCAGCGTGGGGGACCGGGTGTTCGAGATCGATGGTGAGGGTGTTGATGACGAATCGGCGGGATTCCACGCCCGCCACACCGCCTGGTTCTGGTCGGCGGGGGTCGGCCGCTCGACGGACGGCCGCAGACTGGCTTGGAACCTGGTCGATGGAATCAACGACCCGGTCACCGGTAGCGAACGGGCGATCTGGGTTGACGGCATACCGCGAGAACCGGGTCCGGTCAGGTTCGAGGGACTTGAGTCGCTGGGCTCGCTGGAACCTGCCCTCCGGACCACCCTGGATTTCCATTTTGAGGGTGCCGAGCGCTGTCGGCATGACAACTTCGGCCTTATTCGTTCCGATTACGTCCATCGTTTCGGCAGCTTCACCGGTCAGCTCGACGGGATTGAGATCGCATCTGCCTCCGGGGTCATGGAGCACCACAAGGCCGTCTGGTAGACCGTCCCGGCGCCCGGCGCCCGGCGCCCGGCGCTCGGCGCTCGGCCCCGGACCCTTTCCAGCTGGGCATACCCGGCAGCGGATCCCCGCGCGTCAAGCCGACCAGCCCGGCCCCGAACCCCCGCGCATCAAGCCGACCAGCCCGGCCCCGAACCCCCGCGCATCAAGCCGACCAGCCCGGCCCCGAACCCCCGCGCATCACGCCGACCAGCCCGGCCCCGAACCCCCGCGCATCACGCCGACCAGCCCGGCCGCAGGCCATCAACCCGCCAGCGCCATGGCGCCTCGTCGCCGGGCGGCAGCTCGTAGTGGTTTCGACCGGGCAGGATCTCCAGCGGAACCAGGCGGGGGCTGTCCTCTAACAGCACCCTCGTGCCGGAGGCCGCTTCGATCTCGGCCGGGCCGACCCGCCGCAGGATCTTCTCCCACCCGAGCGAGGGACGGTAAAACCAGTAGGTGATCTCCCAGCTGCGAGTCACGCCGCTGCCGTGTCCCGGAACCTGCCCGGCGGCCCGGGCCGAGGGATTGCGTCTGACCGTCGTGAAAAGGGTCAGTCGACGGTTGGCGGTAGTCAACTTGCCATCTCCGGCGGGTGTCGCGCAGCCCGGCTGTTGGCAGTAACGGAAATCGACGGGAGCCACCAGGTTCCCTCCCGGCCGGGGAAGGGCGTATGGATCTGGTGCCAGCCAGCGGATTGCGCGTGCGAGATCCCAGCCATAGGCCGAGACCGTCGGGTGCTGGCGGCAGACGCCGGGTTCGCGTGGCCCGCAGGCAATCCGGTTGGCGATCCTGATCCCGAGACCGTGTCCGGGCTTTTCGCCGCGGCCAGCGCCAAGCCAGGTGGCAATCACCACGAACAACGCCGTGACCAGCAGGATGATGCCCATCTGCTCGACGGTCGCCGCACCGGCCTTCTCGCGGGCCCGGTGGGCTGCTCGGGGGGCTGAAGAAATCGATTGCCGACACATGGCCCGAAACTACGGAGGATCGACTCACATGTGGCTCAACAGGTGTAACGATTCGATAACAGCTCCCACCCGCAGCTCCGCCCGCCCGCAGTATCTGCTCCGCCCGCTCGCAGCGCCCACCTCGCCCGGCCATGACAACCGCTCTGCCCGCCCGCAGTACCTGCTCCGCCCGGCCGGAACTCCCGTCCCGCTAGATTTGTTCCATGGAAGGTTCCCCGTTCAACATGTTTGGCGACCCCGATGAGCTTCGTCAGCGCATGCAGGAGATGGCCGATCAGATGCAGTCCTCCCAGGAAGTTGCCTGGGCTGACAATGCAATAAGGCTCGCGGTCGAGATGACCGTGGCGTCGATCGGAAGGCTCAACCTGACCGGCAGTTCGGACGAGCAGGCGATGCAGGTGCGTGACGCAATCCGCGTGGTCTTTCCGGAAGCGGTAACTCTGGTCCGGGAAGCCCGTCAGGGACTCCGCTGAACGTCATTCACGCAGGTGATCGCGGGGCCGGCCCGCCGGTCCTGCTGATTCACGGCACCGGGACCAATTCCTCCGTATTTGACAGCGCGGTCGGTGCCCTGGCAGATGACTGGCGCCTGATAACCCCTGACCGCCGCGGCTGGGGCCGGTCGGTCCCTCCCGACGAGTACCGCCGCACCTCGATTGCCGAACAGGCGATTGAGGTCTCTGCCCCCCTGCGCGAATCCGGGGCCGCTCAAGCAACTCTGGTTGGCCTTGGCTTCGGCGCGGTGGTGGCGCTGGAAATGGCCCTGGCCGACCCGGTCCTTGTCGCCCGGGCATTTCTCATCGAGCCCCCGGTTCTGGGCGCGGTCAGCGCGGCGACCGAGGGCATGTCGGCGGATGTCGAGGCAATCCGGGAAGCCGCGGACCAGGGTGGGGAGGAGGCCGCTTACGAGCTGTATCTGGCCGGGGACCTCCACACTCTCGGACCGGGCGCGGAGCGTTTCGCTGATCACGCTGACCGGGGTCCCTCCGCGGCCCGCTCCTTCCTGGTTGAGCTTCCCGCTGTCCCTGCCTGGCCATTGGACCCGGTCCGGCTGGCCGCACTCGAGTCCGAGATCGCGGTGGTCACCCTTCCTTCAACCCCGGCCCTGCTGAGGCTCGCTGCCGAGAAAGTGGCGGAAAAGGTGCCGGGAGCGATCACGGTCCACGCCGAGCGGGATGGAATCGCGGCAATCCCCTCGCTTCTTGCCTAAACCCTGCCCTGGGCCACACAGGACCCACGGTTACCCACAAATGTTGTGGGTAACCGTGGGTTTCAGGCGGGCAGACGGGGCCGGGCTGGGCCGACGTCAGGCGGGGCCGGGCTGGCGGGCAGACGGGGCCGGGCTGGGCCGACGTCAGGCGGGGCCGGGCTGGCGGTCAGAGGACCTGGACTTCGGAGCTGCAGGCGGCGCCGCGACGGAAGGGGATCGCAATCAGCTCGAGTGGAACGGCCACGACGATCGCCGGAACCGCCACCGCGATCGAAATGAACCAGTCGAGCCCGCGTTTCCAGGGACGGTCGCCCTCGACCTTGTGGGCCTTCCCGAAGGCGCCCATGACAACGTTCTGACCGAAGGTGAACATGTTCACTCCCGACTGCCACATGACCGCAATCCCCCGCAACGGACGCCACCTTGTCCGGGTGACGACCTGGTCCCGGGTCGCGATCAGGTCGGTGACCGCAACCGGCGTGAACCGGTAACGACGGCGGGTACCCAGACCAACCCATGCCCCGCCGGTCAGCCAGCAGGCCAGCGAGGCCCGGTTGTCGTAGCTGTAGCGACCCTCGCTGTCAAGTCCCGCGTCAAGTTCGGTCAGGGCATCCTGCGCCGAACCGGGGTCGAAGTGAAAATTGATCTTCAGGCCAGAGGGAGCGGGGGCCGCCGGTTCATCCCGCCTCGGGAAGTGGAACCTTTCCCCATGGCTCAGTACGCCTAGCCCGCAGCTTTCGCAGCGGTGCGCGATCCCGGATGCGACCGGCATCCCAACCCAGGGAAACAACGGTTCCCCGCAGGCAGGGCAGGGCGGGTTCTCGGGGCTGGCACCCGCTTCCAGGGGGACATGGGGAAGGTCCGGTTTCAAGTTCTCTGTAGCGTATTGACCCGTGAGTTCATCCGATCCCGCCAGAGAGAAGATCGAGTCGGCAATAGTTGCCGTTTCACCTCTGCTTGACCTGATCCTCTCGGTCGGGGAGCGGATCTCGAAGATCACGGAGCCAGTGGACTACGAGTACTACCCGATTCGGGACGGAGCCGGGGAAGAAAGCCCCGCCGAGTGATCCGCCGGTAGGCTTGCCGCGCTTCGGCATCTCGAATGATCTCCAGAACCGAAATCCTTGAGCGCGAAAAGCGCTGGACCCTGGTCGCCGGCATCGCCGCGGTGATGGGCGTGGCGATCATCCTTGCGACCTACGGTGATTCGGCGGCTGCGGTGCGGGCCGGCGCCGGTCTCGCCGAGCGACTGGGCGAGGTTGACGGCGACCGCTCCAGCCTGATGATCGCGAGCATCGGCCAGTTCCTTGGCTGGTCGCTTCTGGCGGTCCCGCTGGTCTTCCTCTTCCGTGCGGCAGCTGCCCGGAGCCCCAGGGTCCGTCCCGCCCTGGTCGGCGTGATGATCCTCGCCCCGGTGCTGCTGGGAGTCGGAGGCATCCTGAGTGCCGGATCGATTCTCCAGGCAGCGACCGATTTCAAGGACGTGGACCAGGCGGCAATCGAGAAATGCGTTTCCGACAAGGTTGCCGACGATTCCGACGGCAAGGTGAGCGACGATGAGCGCGCCTCGCTGCAGACCGACTGCGAGGACGAAGAGGCCCGGGATGTACGCGCCGGGACCGCGCTGGCCCCCCTCGAAACCGGAATCGGCCTGGCCGGGCTGCTCGGATTCACGGTGTCCGTGATCTATGCCTCGCTCTGGGGGATGCGCACGGGGCTCCTGACCAGGTTCTGGGGGTCGCTGGGGATTGCGTTGGGGGCCGTTTTTGCCTTCTTCACCCTGTTTACCCTGATCTGGTTCATCTACCTCGGCCTGCTGCTGGCCGGCTGGGTCCCGGGTGGCCGGCCAAAAGCCTGGGGCGCCGGGGAAGCGGTGCCCTGGCCCAAGCCGGGCGATTCGATGCCCGGGGGTGCCGGGGGTGCCGGGGAGGCCGGGGGCGGGGTGATCGATGGTACCGCCGATGAAGTCGAAGTCTCCGCGGGTGACCTCGGCCCCGGCGACCCGGATGATCCCGGCCAGTCCGGTCCCGGCGAGTCCGGTGCCGGCGAGTCCACGGAATCAGGCGACGAATCGCAGGGCGAGCGTCGCAAACGCAAGAAACGGTCCTGACCCGCAAGCGGTCTGAGACGATTCGGTCATGGCTTCGCAGTCCCTGACCGTCGCCGAATTCATCGAACTCCCGATCGTCAAGGCCGGGCTGCCCGAGCTGGTCGCTGGCAGCGAGGGCCTCGGCGCCGAGGTTCGCTGGGTCCACCCGCTGGACGTGCCGGATGTTTCCGACCTGCTTCGGGGCGGTGAGATGATCCTCACCACCGGCGTCTCGATCGGTGAGGACGCTGCCGCGCAGCGACGGTTCGTCCGGGACCTGGAAGCCGAAGGGGCGGTCGGAATCGCGGTCGAACTCGGCTTCGCCTGGAGTCGCAAGCTGCCCAAGGCACTGGTTGAGGAAGCCGACCGCCGGCACATGCCGGTGGTGGCCTTCCGGCGCGGAATTCGTTTCGTTGAGGTCTCCGAGGCGGTCAACGGCAGCCTGCTCGACTCGGGCCATGCCCTGGCCCGGCTTGGTGAGGAGCTTCACCGTGCTCTCGACCAGCTGGTACTGGAAGGGAAGGCCCCCGAGGAGATTCTGGGCGAGGTTTCCCGCAGGATCGGGAACCCCGTCGTGCTTGAGGACGCCACCGGGGAACTGGTTGCGCTCGGTTCCGTCACCCGGCCCGAAAACGAGGTTGTGGACACCTGGTCGGGACTCAAGTGGTCAGACCGTGACCAGAGCGAAGCGGAGGGGGCCATCGCCGTCCCGGTCATGGTCAGGGGCCGCGGTTGGGGCCGCGTGATCGCGATTCAGGCCGACCGCGAGTTCGATCGCTTCACTCCGATCGCACTCGATCGCGCTGCCGTTGCGGTGGGTCTTGGTCTGATGCGGGGCGGGGAAGAAGCCGAACTGCGGGCCCGGACCCGCGGCAACCTGCTGTTCGAGCTCGCCTCGGGACTGACCGAGCCGTTGTCTGCCGCCCGGCGGGCCTCCACCCTCGGGTTCCCGCGGAGACACGGGCAGCTGGTGCCGATCGCCGCGGTCTGGCGGGCCGGTGAACCCGAATCGGGTGTCGGCTACGAGGAGGCCTGGGCCTCGCTGCTGCCGGCGATTCGGGCGGCCCTCTCCGAACCCGACCGGCCCGCCCTGCTCGGATCGAGAGGCAACTGCATGCTCGGGGTGCTAGACCGTGGAACCCTTGGTTCCGAGCCCGACGATGTCGCCTCGAGGGAACGGCTGGCACGCCGCTTTTCCGGGGTGCTGGGTCGCCACGAGATCGACCCCACATCGGTTGTTCTGGCGATCGGTGGTGCGGCCGACAGCTGGGACGGTCTGGCACCGGCCCTGGTCAGGGCAAGGTTTGCGGCAGAAGCCGGAGCATTGGGTCCGGTCCGGTCCTGGCATGACGCGAGCCGGACCGAGATCGGCCAACTGCTGCTTTCGATGCGAGGCACACCGGAACTGATGCGGTTCAGCGACGAACGGCTCGGGCCGTTGCTCGACCTGCCCGGCGACCGGGGCCGCGACCTGCTCGACACCCTGGAGGTTTTTCTCCACAGCCTCGGCCGAAAGACCGAAGCCGCGGCCGAACTCGAAATCGAGCGTCAGTCCCTGTACCACCGGCTGTCACGGATCGAGGAGATACTCGATGTTGACCTGAAGGACGGAGATACGGTGCTGGCGCTTCATCTGGCGGTGATGATCCGCCGGCTGCTCCGCTAAGCGGTCGGCTCGCTCGCCGGGCGAACCGGTCAGATCAGGTAGCCGAATCGGCGACCTTTACAGCGATCAGGGTGCCGATGATCGCGCCAGCCAGGAAAACTGCCAGGAAAGCGTTCCGCCTTTCGGCCTGTATCGCCTTGATGAGGCTGGGCAGCAGCAGGAGGGCGGGGGCTCCCATCAAGCAGAACACGATGCCGCTGATCCACCAGCCGATGGTGCTTCCCATCGCATCCGGAGGGTTGATCGCGAAGTAGATGAAGTTGAAGCCCAGCGACAGGAACAGGGCGGGCCAGCCGAGCAGGAGCATTCCGGCTGATCCCCGGGCCGATCTGGCACAGCCGAACAAGGCCACAAAAATGCCGATGACTCCGGCCGGGATACCAGTGAAGATCAGCAACTCGGCCCGGTCGGGACAGGTCTGCTGAATCACGTAAGCCCCGCCCTCGGCGCAAAAACCGCCCACTTCAAGGACATCCCTCATTCCGAACCAGAGGGCGGTGATCCCGTATCCGATCATCGCTACGCCGACGAAAAGAATCACGAAACCGATGACCGCCGAAGGCTCGCTACGTGGAATGTGAGCGAGAGGGGTTTCGCGCTCAGAGGGATCTTGCGGGTCAGGCACCGGTTGAGGATAGCCCCTGCGGGCGACGGATCCTGCCGGTCACTTCGAAGCTTCCACCTGGGCCTTCAGATCGTCAACTACTTGCGGATCTCGAAGTGTGCTGACGTCACCGAGGTCTTCCCCGCCGGCGATGTCCCGCAGAAGCCGCCGCATGATTTTTCCGGAACGGGTCTTGGGAAGGTCATCTGTGAGGTGGATGTGCTTCGGGCGGGCGAGTTTGCCGATCCTGGTCGCCACATGTTCACGGAGCTGGTCGATGAGCCCTGATCCGGAATCGGCCCCGTCGTTTGGTGTCACGAAGGCGACGATGGCCTGTCCGGTGAAATCATCCGCGACCCCGATCACGGCCGCTTCGGCCACATCCGGATGGGAAACCAGCGCCGACTCGATTTCCATTGTCGACAGCCGGTGGCCGGAAACATTGATCACGTCATCGATCCGGCCGACAATCCAGAAATAGCCGTCCTCGTCGCGACGAGCGGCATCGCCGACCAGGTAGGTCTCGCTGCCGTAGCGGTCCCAGTAGGCGTTGATGTAGCGGGCCGGTTCCCGGAAAAGGGTCCGGGCCATTGCCGGCCATGGTCGGGTGAGGACCAGGGTCCCGCCGCCCTCCTCGATCTGGACCCCGTTGTTGTCGTAGATCGCGGCACGGATGCCGGGTAGCGGGACCGTGGCTGACCCTGGCTTGGTTGTGGTGATGGCCGGCAGCGGGGCGATCATGATCGCGCCCGTCTCGGTCTGCCACCAGGTGTCGACTATCGGGCAGCTGCCACCCCCCACATGTTCGTGGTACCAGAGCCAGGCCTTCGGGTTGATCGGTTCCCCGACCGACCCGAGCAGCCGCAGCGAACCGAGATCATGGGCGGCCGGCAGTTCCTCACCCCATTTCATGAATGAGCGGATCACGGTCGGGGCGGTGTAGAGGATCGTCGCCCGGTAGCGCGCAACGATCTCCCACCAACGGTCGCGGGCCGGGTAGTCCGGCGCACCCTCGTACATGATCGATGTGGCCCGGTTGGCCAGCGGCCCGTAGACGATGTACGAATGGCCGGTGACCCAGCCGATATCGGCGGCGCACCAGAAGACATCATCGTCTTTCAGGTCGAACACCATGCGATGTGTTGCGGCGACCTGGGTCAGGTAGCCACCGGTGGTGTGGACGATCCCCTTCGGCTTCGCGGTCGAGCCCGATGTGTAGAGGAGAAAAAGCGGATCCTCCGCGTCCATCGGTTCCGGCTCGCAGACCGGGTCGGCCGCGGCGAGTGCTTCCGCCCAGCCGAGGTCTCGCCCTTCCTTCATCGGGGGGTTGGTGCCACAGCGATCGAAGACGATCACTTTCTCCATCGCCGGAAGGTTCTCCAGCGCGTCGTCGATCGCCGCTTTCATCGGTACGGGTGCGCCGCGCCGCAGGGTCGCGTCGGCCGTGACAAGGGCTTTTGCTTCGGAGAACTCCATGCGTTCCCGTAGCGACTCGGCCGAAAAACCGCCAAAGACCACATTGTGGACCGCACCGATCCGGGTGCAGGCCAGCATGGCCACTGCCGCTTCCGGCACCATCGGCATGAAGATCCCGACCACATCGCCCTTCCCCACCCCGTTATCCCTGAGCACATTGGCGAGCCTTTGGGTCTGCTCCAGAAGCCAGCCGTAGGTGACCGAAATCCGGCCGCCCCGTTCACTTCCCGCTCCGGTGACCGGCCGGGCATCCGGACTGGCATCCTCGGCTTCCCAGTGGTAGGCGATCCGGTCGCCGTGTCCTGCGGCCACATGGCGGTCCAGGCAATTGGCGCTGACGTTCAACTGGCCACCGCTGAACCATTTGGCGTGGGGCGGGTTTGACCAGTCGAGAACCTGCTCGAAAGGCTTGATCCAGTCGAGCGTCGCGGCCCATTCTCCCCACCAGCCTTCCGGGTCGGAATCGGCGCGGGCATAGATTCCCGGGTCGTTGAATTCGCTGGCCGCAGCGAAGGTGGCGGGCGGCGGGAAGGTCCGCTCGGTCTTCAGCAGGACATCAAGCTCGGGCTGGTCGGGCATCTGGTTTCTCCTCCGGTCGGGTCCGGTCTCCTCGTAGCCGGATGCTATTCCCCGGCGTCCCGGTTGACGTCCTCCACCCTTGCCCGTCCACTCGGGCCGGCCGTTACGCTGAAGTCAGCAAAGAGAAAGTGAGGTTCTCCATGGCCGAAGAGAAATCATCGAAAACCGTCAAGAGCGACGCGGAATGGAAGGCGCAACTCTCCTCCGACGCGTACCAGGTCACCCGCCAGTCGGCGACCGAGAGGCCGTTCACCGGCCCGTTTCTGGACAACAAGGCCGATGGGACTTACAACTGCGTCTGTTGTGGAAACCGGCTTTTCAATTCCGACGCGAAGTTCGACTCGGGGACCGGCTGGCCGAGCTTCACCGAGCCGGCCAACCTGGAACAGGTCGAGCTGCGGGTCGATCAGAGCCACGGCATGGACCGGACCGAAGTTGTCTGCCGGAAATGTGACGCTCACCTCGGCCATGTTTTCCCGGATGGCCCGGGCCCGGGGGGTCAGCGGTACTGCATCAATGGCTGCGCCCTGGATTTCAGCGAGCAGTGAGGCCGGTCAGCGAGCAGTGAGCCGCTTCTTCGGATCGGGATCGAGAAAGGAATAGCGGGTCGCGATCGCGACCGCCTGGGTGCGGGTGTCAACGCCCAGCTTCGCGACCACATTGCGCACGTGGGTGTAGACGGTGGCCGGCCGGATTCCGATCTCCTCCGCCACCCCCTGGGCCCGCATGCCGGTGGCCAGGAGGGCCAGGATTTCCCTTTCGCGTTCCGAGAGCGACAGGAAACGCTTCAGGTCATCGTCCTGGTCGAGCTTTCCGTTGTGTCCGGGAAACCAGCGTCCGCCGCCGGCCACGGTCTCGCAGGCCGCACGGATGCGTTCGAGGCCGGCCGACTTGACGAGAAAGCCGGCCGCGCCTTCCCGGGCGGCGAGTCGCACGAGGTTTTCATCCTCGTGGGCGGTGAAGACGAGGAACCTGACTTCGGGGTCCTGGCCAAGGACCATGCTCATGGCTTCGATTCCGCTCAGCCGGGGCATCTCGATGTCGATCAGGACCAGGTCCGGGTCGAGCTTCTTCACGGCTGACCGCAGCCCTGTCCCGTCGGCCACTTCGCCCACCACCTCGAACCCGGGGATCTGGCCAACCTTCTCCCGGATTGCCTGCCGGACAATCCAGTGGTCGTCGCAGATCAGGACCCGATGGTTGCTCACAACCCCCCGATCGTCGCGGGCGCCCCGTATTCCACAAGTGCCCCGGGAACGGTGACGGTGCCGTCCGCCTGCTGGTGGTTTTCGAGCAGGGCGATGATCGTTCTTCCGACCGCGACCGCGGTGCCGTTCAGGGTGTTGACGAACTCCGGCGTGGCGCCTGCTTCGGGCCGGTAGCGGCATCCGATCCGCCGGGCCTGAAAATCGGTCGTGTTCGAGCATGAAGTGAGTTCCCGGTAGCGGCCCTGGCTGGGGATCCATGCCTCGCAGTCGTACTTCTTGGCGGCCGATCCGCCGAGATCACCGGCCGCCACATTGACCACTCGGTAGGGCAGCCCGAGGGCCTTGAGGATCCCCTCCTCGATACCGAGGATTCGTTCGTGTTCGGCAGCCGCGTCTTCCGGCCGCACGAAAGAGAACATCTCGACCTTGTCGAACTGATGGACCCGGAAGATTCCGTGGGTGTCACGGCCCGCGGCACCAGCCTCGCGGCGGAAGCAGCTGGAAAAGCCGGCGTATCGGAGCGGCAGCTGGCCGGGCTCAAGGATCTGGCCGGCGTGAAGTCCCGCCAGCGGAACCTCGGAAGTCCCGGCCAGGTAGAGATCGTCCTTCTCGAGCTCGTAGATCTGATCCCTGTCCCCGGGCAGAAAGCCGGTACCGAAGAGAGCCTCTTCACGGACCAGGACCGGCGGCACAACGGGCTCGTGGCCGGCTTCCCGCAATCTTTCCAGCGCCCAGCGCACCAGCGCGAACTCAAGCATCACAAGGTCACCCTTGAGGTAGGCAAAGCGGGCTCCAGACACCTTCGCGGCGGCCTCGAGGTCGATCCCGTCCCCGGCCAGTTCCATGTGGTCTTTCGCTGTGAATCCGAACTCGGGGATCTCTCCCACCTGCCGCACGAGCGCGGCGTCCTCGTCGGTGAATCCATCCGGGCTCTCCGGATCGGGCAGGTTGGGCAGGGTTGCGGCAACCTCGTCGAGCCGGGCTTCGATCGTCCCGAGTTCACCTTCCATCTCCTCGAGCCGCAGCTTCAGCAGCCGCACCGCCTCCATCTGGTCGGCGGCGTCCTCACCGGCCTTCCTGAGCGCGCCGATCTTCCCGGATTCCCGCTTTCGCTCACTCCGGGCCGATTCGATCCGGGGCAGTAGCCGGCGGCGTTGTTCGTCCAGTTCCAGCAGTTCGTCGATCTGTCCGTCGGCGCCACGGCGGGCCAGCGCAGCCTTGATCCGCTCGGGTTCGGAGCGGATCAGTTTGAGGTCAAGCAAGGCCCTGGCCGGCTACTCGCCGCTGGCCGGGACCGGCTTGTCCTGCTGGGTTGAAGCGTCCTCTTCAGCGGAGTACGCTTCGGCGCCGGCTTCACCGGCGTCCGAGCCGGCGTAGTCGGCCACGAATTGTGCGACCTTCTCGGCTTCATCACCGACAACGATGTTCTGCGGCATGATCGCGCCGGAGAAACCGCCATTCTGGATCGCGTGGAGTGCCGACGCGTAAGTTTCGGTGCGCTGGTCGAGGTTCGGACCCTGGATCCTGGTCCCGCGGTTGCCCGTGCCGAGGGCGCCGGCTGGAGCAAGCGTGTGGCAGCCGGCGCAGTTGGCGGCAAAGAGCTGGGCTCCCTCGTAATCGGGTGAGTCCTTGGAGACCGTGATTCCTTCCTCCCCGAATCCGCAGGCGGACAGGCTGAGGGCGGCAGCGATGGCGAGTGTTGTGATGGCTATGGCACGCACAGCGAGGGCATCATATTGTCTGCGGCCAACTGATGGCTGCTCCAGACCCAATCGAGTTCCGGCAGACGGTCGGATTGTTGCCCACCGGCGTCACTGTCGTCTCTGCTTTCGAGCCTTCCGGACCGGCCGGGGCGACCGCTTCCGCGGTTTGTTCCCTGTCCCTGGAACCGATGATGATGCTGGTCTGTCTCGATCTCGGCTCCCGTTCGCTGGTGGCGGTAAGGGAGGCAGGCCGGTTCGGGATTTCGGTTCTCGGCGAGTCCCAGCGCGATGCGGCGGAGCTTTTCGCAACCAAGGCGTCGCAGGAGGAGAAGTGGGCTTCGGTCCGTTGGCGCGAGCATCTTGGGGTCCCGATCATCGAGGCGAGCCTCGCGCGCGTGGTCTGCACTCTGTCGGAGGTGATTCCCGGCGGCGATCATGTGATCGTGACCGGCGAGGTGCAGGAGGTCGAGGCCGATGACGATCCGGGTGAGCCGTTGATCTATCACGGCGGCCTTTTTCGCCGGCTGGACCAGGAACCGGGTTGACGCATGGACAGCCACCCTTTCTTCTGGCTTGACGTTTTCGCCGAGGCTCCGCTGGCCGGCAACGGGCTCGCGGTGGTTCTCGATGCCGACGGGGCGAGCGAGGAAACCATGCTCGCCTTCGCCCGGGAAACCGGACTCTCGGAGACTACTTTCGTCCAGGCACCCTCGGCCGGGGCCGATCGAGCCGACTACCGCAACCGGATCTGGACGGTCAGCGGGGAGATCCCTTTTGCGGGGCATCCCTCGCTCGGGACGGCGGTGGCCGTGGCGATCGATCGCGGGCTTGAACAGACGTCTTTCACCCAGGAAACCGGGGTGGGGCAACAGTCGGTCGATGTCAGCCGGCAAGAGGAGGGGGTCTGGGAGGCATCTGTTCTTCAGGAGCGGGCCGAGTTTGGCGAGGTGATCCCGGCCGCAAGGGCGGCGGCGGTACTCGGCATCGACGGGCAGCATCTCGATACCCGCTATTCGGCCCAGCTCGTTTCGACCGGCCTGCCGGCGCTGCTGATCCCGATCAGGGACCTCGACGGCCTTGCCGCCTGCCGGGGCGATGCGGCGGAACTCGAGCGGCTGGGGCTCGGTCTGACCCTCAACGTCTACCCCTTCGTCGTTGACGTTCCTTCCCGCACCGTGCGTTCCCGCTGCTTCGCTCTCGACCTCGGCGATTTCGAGGATCCGGCCACCGGGTCAGCGGCCGGCCCGCTCGTCGCCTACCTGCAGGACATCCTCGACTTCGACCGGGTTGAGATCCGCCAGGGAGTGGAGATGGGCCGCCCCGGCCTGATCGAAGCCCGAATGGACTCAGGCCGCCCAAGGGTCAGCGGCCAGGTCCGGGTGGTGATGTCAGGCGAAGCCAACCTCCCCTGACCATCGGACTCCCCGGTGGGGCCAATCGCTAGTCGTTGGGGTGGAACCGGCGATGCACGAGGTTCTCGGACAGGTTGGCTCCCCAGAGCGCGCCAATCACCGTCAACACAAAGACCATCAGGAAGGTTGCCGGAGATGACCGGGTCAGGAAGGCCACTGGAGCCATCGCAACCACGCCCTCGCCCCCTCTCTTGGCATCGAAGCATCAATGGCTGAGGCTGGCAGGTTCCCGCAGCGATCGACGGATAGGCTCCGGCTTCGATGACGCCGACCACCAAAGAAGGCCAGCGGGCCGAGCTTCACAAGACGATCTGGAGGATCGCCAACGACCTTCGGGGCAGCGTCGACGGGTGGGACTTCAAGATCTACGTGCTCGGCATCCTTTTCTACCGCTTCATCTCCGAGAACCTGGCTGCCTTCATCAACGAGCACGAGCGCCAGTCTGGAGACCCTGACTTTAATTATGCGGAGCTGACGGACGAGCAGGCCGAGTTAGGCCGGGACGACACGGTCACCGAAAAGGGCTTTTACATCCTCCCGAGTGACCTGTTCACAAACGTCCGGGCCAGGGCCGCCAGCGACCCGAATCTGAACGAAACCCTCGAGCGGGTGTTCCGGAACATTGAGGCTTCAGCGGTTGGCACCGACAGCGAAGGTGATCTCCAGGGTCTTTTCGATGACCTCGACGTAAACAGCGCCAAGCTCGGCAGCACGGTCGCCCAGCGGAACGGGAAGCTGGTCAAGCTGCTCGACGCGATCGGTGACCTGGGGCTCGGCAGCTTCTCCGACAACACGATCGACGCGTTTGGCGACGCCTACGAGTACCTGATGACCATGTATGCGTCCAGCGCCGGCAAGTCTGGTGGTGAGTTCTTCACCCCGCAGGAAGTGAGCGAGCTGCTCACCCGGATCGCGGTGGTCGGCAAGGACTCGGTGAACAAGGTCTATGACCCGGCCTGTGGTTCCGGCTCGCTGCTGCTCAAGTTCGCCAAGGTGCTCGGCCGGGAGAACGTGCGCCAAGGCTTCTTCGGCCAGGAGATCAACCTGACTACCTACAACCTGGCCCGGATCAACATGTTCCTGCATGACGTCAACTTTGAGAAGTTCGACATCTCGCACGGCGACACCCTGACCGATCCGGCCCACTGGGACGACGAGCCGTTCGAGGCGATCGTTTCCAATCCGCCCTACTCGACCAAGTGGGCCGGTGACAGCGACCCGCTGCTGATCGATGACCCGCGGTACTCACCGGCCGGGGTTCTGGCACCGAAAAGCAAGGCGGATCTGGCCTTCACGATGCACATGCTTTCCTGGCTCGCGGTTGATGGCACGGCGGCGATCGTCGAGTTTCCCGGGGTGTTGTATCGGGGTGGTGCCGAGCGGAAGATCCGCAAGTACCTGATCGAGAACAACTACATCGACACGGTGATCCAGCTTCCGCCGGACCTTTTTTTCGGCACCACCATCGCGACCTGCGTGATGGTGCTGAAGAAGTCCAAGGCCGAGAACGATGTCCTCTTCATCGATGCTTCCGCCGAGTTCGTGAGGGTCGGCAACAAGAACAAGCTGACCGATGAAAACCAGCAGAAGATCCTTGACGCGTTCACCGCCCGCGAAGACATCGATTACTTCGCCCAACTGGTCCCGGCCGCGGAGATCGAGGAGAACGAGTACAACCTCTCGGTCTCATCCTGGGTCGAACCGGAGGACACTCGTGAAGAGATCGACATCAAGGTTCTGAACGCAGAGATCGAAGGGATCGTGGCGAGACAGTCCGAGCTCAGAACCAAGATCGATGCCATCGTCGCCGACCTCGAGGGTAAGAATTGAGCCGAATCGACGACCTGATACAGGAGCTTTGTTCGGGTGGGGTTCGCTACGAGATGTTTGGTGATCTTGCTACCTATGTGCGGGGCGTGACCTACAACAAGACTCAAGAATACGTGGATGGTCCAACAAAGATCCTAAGGTCGAATAACATAACCCTATCTTCCAATACCTTGAACTTCGATGAAGTGAAGTCCGTTTCTTCTTCGGTGAAGGTCAAGCCGACGCAGCGACTTCTGAAGGGCGACATCTTAATCAGCGCCGCTAGCGGCAGCCGGGCTCACGTTGGCAAAGTTGCTTTTGCGTTCGATGATACGGACTACTATTTCGGCGGATTCATGGCAGCGCTCAGGGTGAATTCGACGATACTGAGTCGCTTCTTGTTTCATGTCCTCACGGGGAGAAGGTTCGAACGCTACCTAGAGACCACACTCTCAACTACGACTATCAACAATCTAAGCGCTCGGATAATGAATGCATTCAGGGTACCGCTGCCTCCTGTCGAGGTTCAGAAAGAGATAGTGAGACAGCTCGATTCTTTTACAATGCTGGAGGCGGAGCTGGAGGCGGAGCTGGAGGCGGAGCTGGAGGCCAGGCGGCGTCAGTATGCCTACTACCGGGATTCTCTCCTGAGCTTCCCCGAACTACCCGGGGCATGGATGCCGATGGGTGAGGTTGGGGAATTCATTCGAGGAAACGGGATCCAGAAGAGCGACCTACGTGATGTCGGCTACCCCGCCATCCACTACGGACAGGTTCATACCAAATATGGCACTTGGGTAGAAAAGGTAGATTCGTATATAGATCCGGAATTCGCGCACGGGCTGCGCAAGGCTTCGTCAGGTGATCTCGTCATAGCGACAACCAGCGAAGATGACGAGGCAGTTGGGAAGGCCGTTGCGTGGGTAGGTGACGGTGATGTGGCCGTCGGCGGCGATGCCTATATATACAGTCACTCGCTAGATCCCAGGTTTGTTTCCTATTTTTTTCAGACTGGGGAATTTCAGAGGCAAAAGAAGCGAAGCATCACAGGGACAAAGGTGCGTCGAATCTCGGGTATAGCGTTATCCAAGGTGAAGATTCCAGTTCCATCCCGCAAGGACCAAGAGCGGGTAGTCGCGATCCTCGACAACTTCGACTCCCTCACCAACGACCTCACCTCCGGGTTGCCGGCCGAGATTGTCGCCCGTCGTAAGCAATACGAGTACTACAGGGACAGGCTTCTCACTTTTGAGGAAGCGGCTTGAGCGAAGGGTCGGCGTATCGGTACGACCCGATCGCTCTCAGTTCCGAGAGCACGGTTGTTGCCGAGTTCGTCGCGGACGAGTCTTCCGCTGCTGGCTATCAGTCGGAGGCGGAACTGGAGCGGGAGTTCATTCGCCTGCTTCAGTCCCAGGCTTACGAGTACCTGCCGATCACGACAGAAGCGGATCTGGTCACCAATCTTCGCGTCCAGCTGGAACTGCTGAACGGGATCACCTTCAGCGACGGGGAATGGGATCGGTTCATGGGCGAGCAGATCGCCTCATCCAACGACACGATCGAAGCGAAAACGATTCGGGTCCAGGAGGACCACGTCCAGTTGCTCAAGCGGGACGACGGAACGACCAAGAACGTCTCGCTGATCGACAAGGAAAACATCCACAACAACCGGCTTCAGGTCATCAACCAGTACGAGGTCGGTCAGGGTGAAGGCGGTGCCAGATACGCGAACCGCTACGACGTGACCGTGCTGGTCAACGGTCTGCCGATGATCCACATAGAACTGAAACGCCGGGGCGTAGACATCAGGGAGGCGTTCAACCAGATCAGCCGCTACCAGCGGGACAGCTTCTGGGCCGGCTCCGGGCTGTTCGACTACGTGCAGCTGTTCGTGATCAGCAACGGCACCCTGACCAAGTACTACTCGAACACCACCCGCAGCCAGCACCTGGAAGAGGCGGCCCGGTCAAGGCGCACCAAGAAACGGTCCAACTCCTTCGAGTTCACCTCCTGGTGGGCCGATGCGACCAACAAGCCGATTCAGGACCTCACCGGATTCACCAAGACTTTCTTCGCCAAACACACCATCCTCAACGTCCTCACCCGCTACTGCGTGCTCGACAGCGACCGGGTACTGCTGGTCATGCGTCCGTACCAGATCGTCGCGACCGAGCGGATCATGCGGAAGATCGAAATCTCGACCAACTACAAGCGGCTCGGCACAGTCGAAGCAGGCGGCTACGTGTGGCACACGACTGGGTCAGGCAAGACCCTCACCTCCTTCAAAGCCGCCCAGCTTGCCTCCAGGCTGGATCAAGTGGACAAGGTGCTCTTCGTCGTGGACCGCAAGGACCTCGACTACCAGACGATGCGCGAGTACGACCGCTTCGAAAAGGGCGCGGCCAACTCCAACACCTCGACGCGCGTCCTCAAGAAGCAGCTGGAGGACCCCACCGCGACGATCATCATCACGACGATCCAGAAGCTCTCCACGTTCATCGCGGGGAATAGGAGCCACGAGGTCTACGATGGGCACATCGTCATCATCTTCGACGAGTGCCACCGCTCCCAGTTCGGCGACATGCACGTCGCCATCACCAAGGCGTTCAA
>JBGAOF010000029.1:0-14533 GCA_044221915.1 Solirubrobacterales bacterium | reverse complement strand
GTGACAGTGACCGGAACGGTCGACACAAGCGAACGCCGGGGGGAATTCGCCCTCTTCAGGATCAGCCGATGAGGCGCGCCACGCTTCAGGTCGTCGCGGCCGGAATGATCTACCTGACTGTCCTCGCCGGCGGCCCTGTCGGGGCCGGGGCGGCTGGTGAAGTCGACACCGGTTTCGGGACCGGAGGATTCACGGTCACCGGTTTCGGGGTGAAGCAGGAATCCGGCCTGAACCCCGGATCCACCCGGGTGCTGGCAGACGGATGGATCCTGACCCTTCTCTGGAGCCGTGAGAGGTCTTGGCTGGCCAGGTACAAGCCCGATGGCAGCCGTGACACATCCTTCGGAAACGATGGCAAAGTCATGATGGGAAAGATCGATGGCAAGCTCGCCTACACCAGCCGAATGGCGATACAGGGCAGCTACGCGATCGTGGTTCGTGGCGGCCGGCGTGACCGGGACGGAACGATCTACCTCCAGCGTTACGCGCCGTCCGGTGGCCTGAGCGGATCCTTTGGCGACGAGGGCGTGGTCACGGTCAAACTCAACACGGCCAAGCCCGACGGGTCCGGCTGGTTTTATGACATCGGCCTGCACACCGACAGCTCGGGCCGTATCTATCTGGCGGGCTACACGCCGAGCCGGGTCCAGGTCCTCCGCTTCCTTGCCGACGGAACGCTTGACGGGAGCTTCGGCGACGGAGGCAAGGTCACCGTGACCAGCGGTCAGAACTCCGATCCCGGCGCTTCGCTCATGACCGACGACGGGATCTACATCCCGTCCTACGAAAGCATCTGGCGAGTCACCCCCGCCGGGGTCATCGACCCCTCCTTCACCCGGCAGGGAATGCCCCAGGACGAGGGAATCATAGAAATGCTGGCCGGTCCCGACGACCGGATCTACCTGGTCACCGGCAAGGGCATCCGGAAGCTGAACGCGGACGGCAGCTTCGACCATAGCTTCGGCAACGGTGGCCTCATCGCGTTCAACGACAACTCCCTCCGGCTCGACCAGGTGATGATCGACCAGGCCGGGCGATTTGTCCTCTCCGGAAGTGCCGACGATCCGATTCGGCCCTACGACCAGGATTCCCGGCTGATGCGGATCCTGCCCAACGGCCAGCCTGACCCCGCCTTTGGTGACGGGGGCGAGATGATCCACGACTTCAGCCCCGGCCACAACGACTCGTTCAACCTGACCCAGAACGATTCCGGGAACGGAATTCTCGCAACTGGTGCATGGTACGTCCCGGCCAGTGATTCACATCCGGCGTTTCTAGCGCGGCTCGATGAAAACGGTGGTTTCATCCCCGGGTTCGGGTCCGGGGGAACGCTCAACCTGGAAATCGAAGCGCCGACCCGTGACTCGATGCTGGACCTCGCTGCCTTGCCGTCGGGAGGGCTTGTCGCCGCCGGGACGAGCGAAGACCGGGCGGCGTTTGCCCGGTACCTTCCGAACGGCAGGATCGACCCCTCGTTCGGAAACAACGGAACGGCCACGATCCGTCCGGGGAGCACCGCAACCGGTGACAAGGCCGTGTTCGTGACCGGGACGCCCGGCGGCGGTGCGATTTCCTGCGTAGAAACCAACCCGGGCGTGCGGCTCGCGGCCCTTGACGCAAACGGAGTCCTTGACGCCGGCTTTGGCGTGGGAGGTTACCTGCGTCTGCCCGGATTCACTCTCTGTGCCGGCCTCGCCCGGGTGCCCGGCGGCTATCTGGTCGCTGGCACCCGGGCCGGAGCACCGACGATCACCAAGCTTGATCCGAGCGGCGTGATCCAGACCCGGTACGGCAAGAACGGTGTGGCTTCCAGGCCGCTCCTGAACGGGCGGCACCGATTCGCTTTCGCCACCGGTCGCGACGGGTCGGCCTTCATCGCCGGGGCCGATGGCCTGTTCAAGTTCCGACCGGATGGCAGTCGAGCACCCAACTTCGGCCACAGGGGCTTCCTCAAGTTCGACGGACGCCGGAAACGACCGGCCGCGTTCCGCCCGGCTTCTCTCGCCATCGGCGATGACGGCTCGGTACTCATCGTGATGAGAAACAACCATCGAATCCTGATCTACAAGCGCCTCGCCCGCGGCGGGCAGGACAGGGCATTCGGCTTTGGTGGGGGCCTCACGATCTTCTCCGAGACCGGCGGGTATCAGGTCACCGACGCTGCCATTGACCAGGCTGGCCGCCTGGTGATGAGCGCGACCGTGAGGGTCGATTGCCGGGCCGGTGACTGCCGGACCGGCTACAGCGCGATCAGGCTCAACCGTAAGGGCCGTCTAGACCGGACCTTCGCCGGAGATGGCGGTGTCAGCGGCTGGATCGACGAAGGCTCGGTTTCCGCGGCGGTCGTGCCAACCAGCAGCGGAGTCGTGCTCGGGTCGACCTCGGATACCGTCTCCGGCCTGGGTGACTTTTCGATCATCGCCTTCCGGAGATGAGCGCCGGGCGGCGGGTTTTCGTTCAACGCCGAATCACCGGTCCGAGGGTCCCCGGCTGCGTCTCACTTATTGATCACTTCACGGCTGGTTGAGCCGGCGCAAAGTCGCCCGGGAGACTGGCATATCAGCGAGGTTGGCACTTCTGGTGAGCTGGCCGGAGGTCAGCCGGACCGGGCTGATGTAGCCGGTCACCCGGTCCATCGGCACCGTCACCCGGCTCACCCGATCGCCGATATTGCCCTCGATCGAACGGACTGCCCGGCCGGTCTTCCGGTCAACCTGTTCGACAATTCCGATGTGGGTGGTGCCGTAGGCAACCAGGTATCCGGGCCGGGCACGATAGGAGAAATACCCGTTCCTGGTCGCCCAATTGGTCAGGTCACGGACCTGCACACCAACCAGGGTCCCGTCATGGGAAGGCCAGAGGATCTTCGTCCCGAGATATGCCCGGTAGCCGGTCTTGTTCCAGACCCAGGTGGCAAAGGCGGCGCACCACTGGTCGGAGATGCTGTACGGGGCGATCTCCCCCTTGCCTCCCCGGTACCGGGGGACATTGTTGCTGCGGCGCTCAACCACATTGCGAGCCAGTTCCCGCCGGGCCATGGGCAAGATCTTCGCCATGTTCGGCGAAGTGTCCGGGCCGGGCAGGGTGATTCCACCTCCGCTCCGTATTCCACCTCCGCTCCGGGCGGTCGCCTGGGCGTACGAGGGAACCAGAAGGCAAAGGGCCAGCAGGAGGGCCAGCCACAGCTTGTGACGACAAACGAACATCAAACCCTGAGCCTTGCAGGCTAACGGTGACCGGGTCACCTTGTCCAGCCGGCGGGAAATTCCTTGCAGGAGAAGGTGCCGCTCAGGGAGCCAAACGGCTGATTCCCCAGCCGGACGAGCCAGCGGACCGCGAATAAAGAAACCGGTCATGGAGGCGGGCGCCGCGACCCTGCCAGAACTCGACCGTGACCGGCTCGAGGATGAAACCACCCCAATGCGGCGGACGAGGCACATCATCCTCACCGAATCTCCCTGCCGCCTCCTCTGCCAGCAGTTCCAGTTCCTCCCGGCCGTCGGCGATCGGGCGGCTTTGCGGTGAGGCCCAGGCCCCGATCTGGCTGGCCCTGTCCCGGGTAGCGAAGTAGGCGTCGGAATCCGCTTCTCCCAGCCGCCGGACCGCCCCCCGGACCCTCACCTGACGGTCAACCGGCGCCCAGAAAAAAACGAGGGCCGCCTGGCCACTCTGCTCGAGTTGGCCGGCTTTCACCCCGTCGTAGTTGGTGAAGAAGCGAAACCCGTCCGGACCGTGGCCCTTCAGCAGGACCATCCGGGCGTCGGGGCAGCCCTGCCCGTCAACGGTGGCCAGGGTCATTGCTTCCGGCAGGGGCTGCGCCTTGCCGGCCGCTTCAAACCACCGGTTGAACTGGACCATCGGATCGGGATCAAGGTCCGTTCTCGCGAGAGGCATCCGTTGTGGAGATTCGAAACTCACCCGGCCAAGCCTACCCGGGTCGGCGGGCACCTCGACAACGCGCCGTCGCCGGACTCAGATCTCCACCATCGCCGGAGTCAGATCTCCGCCGTCGCCGGATTCAGATCTCCGCCGTCGCCGGGGTCAGATCTCCGCCGTCGCCGGGGTCAGATCTCCGCCGTCGCCGAAGTCAGATCTCAGTTAAGGGAGGGGTCCTCCGGCATCGTGGCCAGGAGTGCGTAGTTGCCGCCGGGGCGCCGTACAACATCGGCCCCGAGGTCGCCCTCCGAGAAAACATCGTCCGGGTTGAAGTCGGAGACGATCCAGGACTCCCGTTCGATCTCATCCTCGAGCTGGCCGGGGCCCCAGCCGGCATGACCGACAAAGACACGGGCCCGTGAAAAACCGTCTTCACGGTCAGGGTCAACCACCCCGATGCTGCCCTCGACAAGGCCCGCCGAGCGGGACGGATCGTCAAACTCGCCGAGCACGACGATCGAATCGGGGCCGACCGGGCCGCCAACCCAAAGCGGTGCCCCCTGCTCGACCAAGGGGCCGAGATCGGGTACAAGTTCAGCCACCTCGGTGTCGGCCCGGCGGTTGAGGATCACCCCGAAGGCACCCTGGCCCGTGTGCTCGACGACCAGGACCACGGTCCGCCGAAAGAAATCAAAGAGGTTCGGTGCGGCTACCAGCAGACGTCCCTTCAGCGAATCCATGCCCCGACTATAGGAAGCTTCCCGGCGTCTGGCGAAAAACGGCCTGCGGGAGCTGCGCCGCGGGAAGCGCCTGACGGCGCGATCCTGTAGGCTCGTTCGCCGCACTATGGGCAGATACACAGGACCAAAAGAAAAACTTTCGCGCCGTGAGGGCGTAGACCTCGGACTCAAGGGTGAACGTGCCCTTGCGGGCAAGAGCGCCATGGAGCGCCGCCCCTACCCCCCGGGCCAGCATGGCCGTGGTCGGCGTCGCGCCTCGGAATTCTCGGTCCGGATGCGGGCCAAGCAGCGGGCCAAGGCGATGTACGGGCTGCGCGAGAAACAGTTCGCGAAGCTTTTTGACCGGGCCAACCGTGAGGAAGGCATGGCCGGCGAGAACCTGATGCGCCACCTTGAGTCACGTCTCGACAACGTCGTATACCGCCTCGGTCTTGCTTCAACCCGCGCCCAGGCCCGCCAGTTCGTCGTCCACCAGCACATCCAGGTGAACGGCAAGCGGCTCGACCGCCCCTCCTACGAGGTATCGGCCGGGGATGAGATCGCCGTCAAGCCCGGCACCGCGATTGAGCCGATGGCCCGCCAGTCAACCGAGTCGGCCGGACCGACCCCGGCCTGGCTGCTCGCCGACCATGACGGGCTCAAGGGCACCGTGAATCGCCTGCCGGACCGCAGCGATATCGCCGCCCCGGTCGAAGAACGCCTGATCGTCGAGCACTACTCGCGCTAACGCGCGGGTTGGGCTCTGCCCGGGATTCCTCGAAGTCCCCTCTATTCGCCGCCGGTCAGCTGCCCTTTGGCCAGATCCAGGGCAACGGTAAGCAGGCCGACAACCGAAAGTGGATCCGAGGAATCCGAGACCAGCTGCACATGCATGGTCTGTTCGTCGGGCCCGGCGTCTTCACTCAGAACTGCGGAAATAACCAGCTGGTCGAGACGCGCACCCGGGGTGTCGCGCTCCACCTGCTCCATGAGTTCCTGGGCGAGGGCCCCGATCCTTGCTGACGGCGACTGCTTCGGTTCATTGCTCATGCAGCCACCCTACCGCCCTGCTCCTGCCCCGGCCGGTCCCGGGAAGCTCCGAATACACTGCCGCTGTGATTCGCCCCGTCGTCGCGCTCCTCGCAGCGATCACCAGTCTGGCCCTGGTTGCCGCATTCGCCCCTGTCGCCGCTGCGGCCGGTGACGGCAACCCGGATGCCAACTCGGCAATCCTGGTCCTGATCCCCCAGGACCTCGAAACCCCGCCCTCCTACAGCGAGGAGATCGCCGACGGTTTCGCCGAGATGGGCGAGCTTTCGGTTGGCCTGACTTCGGCCACCCAGGGTTCCTACCGGCGCGAGCAGGCCCTGCTCGACATCAGCCAGGGTGCCCGTGTCTCGCGGTCCACCTACGATCCGTCGGAGGTGCCCCCGGTCGGACTGGCGAGAGTGATCGGCGGGGCCGGTGTGGTCAAGGGTTGGGACGCGATCGTGGAACGTGCCGAGACCGCACCGCAGACGATCGAACCGGGCCTTTTGGCCAGCTCGATCCCGGGCGGTGCGGCCTACGTCGGTGATGCGACAAAACTTCAGGAAACGGTGATCCCGGCCACGGACCGGCTCGGGTACGTCTCCTCGCTGGCGCTCGCCGACACCGAGGACACGGCCCGCCGGGCAATCCGGCAGTCCCGACACTTCCGGTTTGTCGTCGTCGCCACTTCACCGGGGCTGGACGGCCTCCGGGAACTGAGGCAGATCCTCCACCTGAGACGCTCCGGCCAGCTGGTCATCGCCACCCAGACCCCGCCCCTCGCGGGGATCCTGCCGCTGCTGCCGATCGCCGCAGCCGGGCTGGGGGAAGACTCAGGCGACCCCGTCAACCGGCAGGGCAGCGGGCTGAGGTCCGACACAACCAACCTTCCGGATCTGGTCGCCGGGATAGACCTCGCCCCCACCATCCTTGACCATCTCGGCCTGGCCATACCCGATGCCATGACCGGCAAACCGATCCGGGCCGAGGGGGAAAGGGAGCCGGAAGCACTTACACCCCTCCGTGACCGGCTGGATGACCTCGGGCCACGTCGCAACTCGGCCCTCGGATTTGTCCTCGTCGCCTGGCTAGTCGCCTACCTCGCCGCGGGCGCCCTGCTCGGCCGCGAGCGGGCGTTCCGGGCGATTCGCCGAACCGGCGGTCTTTCGATCCTCTGGATTCCAACCGTGATACTGGTGCCGGCTGCGCTCGGCAACCCTTCCGCCGAGCTCGAATACACGCTGATCGCCGGGCTGGCCCTGCTGCTCGGATTCATCTCGGACCGGCTGCTGCCCTGGCCCCGGGCCACCCTCCTGCCGGCAGCGGTCGGCCTTGCGGCAATCACGATTGACCTGATCCTCGGCTCGCATCTGATCACCCGCTCCATCCTCGGCCCGAATCCGGGCTACGGCTCACGCTTTTACGGGATCGGAAACGAACTGAAACCGGCCCTGATGGTTCTTCTCCTGGCCGGCCTCGCAGCGGTGCTGAGCGACCGGCCTCGCTCACGGCGAAACGCCCTGCTGGTTCTGGTCTGCGGGCTGCTTTTGGGCGTAGTCCTCGGTTCGGGCCGGCTCGGGGCCGGTGTCGGTGCGGCAATAATCGTCGCTTCCGCAACCGCGGTCGCCGCGATGATGATGCTCCCGGGGAGCTGGACCTGGAAGCGGGGCCTGGTCCTCGCGGCGGCGCCACTGGCAGGGCTGTTGCTGCTCGCTGTGCTTGACCTCGCCACGGCCGGGGGGCAGGGCCATTACAGCAGCGTGATCTCCGGTGGCGGCGACAACCTCCTGGTTGACATAAGCCGCCGCAGCACGCTTGCCTGGCAGCAACTATGGAAGGCCAACATGCCGCTGGTCACCCTGACCTGCCTGCTGGCGGCCACTTTCGCAATCAGGAACCGGGATCTGTTCAAGCCGTGGCCGGGGCCGATCTGGCCCGCCGCCCTGACCGGCGGCCTGGCCGGAGGACTGATCGGGTCGTTCACGGAGGATTCCGGGCCGCTGCTGATCGTGGTGGCCACAATCACCCTGGCCGGCGTCTGCTCCTATCTGCTTGGACGGCCGGAAGCACCGCCGATACCATCAACCGGGAAATCCCCAGAGAAGGAGTGATCGTGGCCGTAACCGGAACCGACTTTGTGACCCTGCAAACCCGGGACATCGAAAGGGCCCGTGCCTTTTACGGCGATACCCTCGGTCTCAGCGAAGGCAAGCAGTGGGGTGACATGCCCGCCTTCGAGTTCGAGACCGGCAACCTGACGATCGCGGTCATGGACCCTTCAGCCTTTGGCCAGACCTTCCGTCCGGGGGGGAGCAACGTGGTGCTCCAGGTCGACGATTTCGACACCGCCAAGGCGGAACTCGAAGCCGCCGGCGTCGAGTTCATCACCGACAAGATCGAAAGTCCGGTCTGCCACCAGGCGTACTTCAAGGATCCCGACGGCAACGTGCTCGGAATCCACCGTCGCTTCGACGCCTGAACGGAGGGGGTGGGATTCGAACCCACGGTACGCCGAAACGCACAACAGTTTTCGAGACTGCCCGATTCAACCACTCTCGCACCCCTCCAGGGTGGGGACAAAGGCTAGCGATTTGACCGATGCGGGGCGCCTTCGGCGGCCGCTGTCGGATACCCTTCCCTTCTCCCGGAGAGGTGTCCGAGCGGCTTAAGGAGCGCGACTGGAAATCGCGTGGGCGGGATCTCTCGCCTCGTGGGTTCGAATCCCACCCTCTCCGCTCCCGGTCAGCGGCGGGCAGCGAAGAAGCGGCGAAGCAACTCGCTGCATTCCTCTCCCAGCAAACCCGATTCCACCTCGGGCCGATGGTTCAGTTCCGGTCGGTCGAGCAGGTTCATGACCGAGCCGACGGCACCTGCCTTGGGGTCATCTGCGGCGAAAACGACCCTGGGGATGCGGGCCAGGACGATTGCCCCCGCGCACATCGCGCAGGGCTCCAAGGTCACGAAAAGGGTGGTCTCCGGCAGCCGCCAGCCGCCCAGGACGGTGGCTGCCTGGCGGATCGCAAGGATCTCCGCATGGGCGGTCGGGTCCCGGTCGGCCTCGCGACGGTTGCCGGCAGAAGCGATGATCTCGCCCCGTCGCACGATGACCGCCCCGATCGGCACGTCACCAGCCGATTCGGCCTCCCGGGCGACCTCGATGGCCCGGCGCATGAATTCCTCGTCAGCGCGGCCCGCCGCCGGGGGAACGGCCGCCGGCCCGGAACTCATTGGCTTTCCGCCTGTGGGCTCACCGGGCCAGAGTATGCGATCCGGTCCGATCCGGATCGGATCGAGCAACACTCGGTCCCCGGCGGTGTTCTGTAGGTACCGGATTCTCCGGATTTCTCTTGAATCGCCTTGCCAAACCATCCGCTGCGCTCTGCTGCGCCCTTTTCACCGGTCTTCTGCTGGCCGGTTTCCTGCTGGCGAAGTCCGCCCCGGCAGCTGCCGTCGAAACCGCCGGGGAAGCCCCGACGACCCGGCTGGACGACGGATCGGTAGCGGTCGCAGGGGAACTCCTGGTTGGGTACGCCGGGTCCGAAACGCCCCAGACCGTTCCGATTCCGGTCGCGGCCGACCCGGCAGCGGTCGCCGAGCAGGTCGAGGATTCGCCTGGTGTCCGCTATGCGATCCCGAACTACATTGCGAGCACTTCGGCCTGGCTGCCGGATGACCCCGGTGTGAATCCCGGACGGCCGGGAACCCGTGCCGGCTGGCTCAACAAGCAATGGAACTTCCTGCCCTGCGCGAAGTCCTGCGGAAACCGCCGGTCGGCCGGCCGGCCACAATCACGGGGCGGGATGAACGTGATCGCCGCCTGGCGGCATCTGCGCCGGGCCGGGCGGCCGGGAGCCTCCGGAGTGAAGATCGCCGTGCTTGACACCGGCATCGCCTACCGTTCGCTCGGGCAGCGGTTCCGCCGTAGCCCCGACCTGGCGGCGAGCCGTTTCCTGCCCGGTTACGACTTCGTTGACAGAGACCGCCTGCCGCTCGATCTCAACGGACACGGCACTCATGTCGCCTCGACAATCGGTGAACAGACCAACAACGGTTTTGGCCTCACCGGGATCGCCTATCGTGCGAAGCTGATGCCGGTGCGGGTGATGGATGCCAACGGAGACGGCAACACCGCCGACATCGTTGCCGGGATCCGCTGGGCCGCCAACCACGGCGCAAGGGTGATGTCGATGTCGCTGAACTTCACCTGCGGACTGGACGTGCCGCCCGTTGAAGAGGCGCTGCGGTACGCCTACCGGAAGGGTGTCGTCCTGGTCGGATCCTCCGGAAACATCGGCAACGAAGACTGCCCTTCGCTTCCGGCCACCGCACTCGAGGTGATCTCGGTCGGTGGCAGCACCGAATCGGGCTGCGTCGCGACCTTCACCTTCACCAGCAACCTGGTTGACATCGCCGCACCGGGCGGCGGGTCCGACCGTCCGGATTGCCCCTGGAGCTCACGCAACCGCCCCATCCTCCAGGTGGGAATGATCGCCCGCGACCCCGGCTGGTTCGGGATCGAGGCAGGCTGGGCCGGCACCTCGATGGCGGCCGCCCATGTGGCCGGGGCCGCCGCCGCGGTGATCGCGTCCGGGGTGCTCGGCCGCAGTCCCGGCCCGGGGAAGGTCACCCGGCGCCTGGCTCGCACGGCCCGACTGCCGGCCTACGCGGCTGGTGATCCGGCATCCGGTTTCGGGGCCGGCATCGTGGACCTCGGAAAAGCAACGAATCCGAACCTGAGCCCGGACTGAGCCCCGTCCACCGGACATGGCCGTGCGGGTCAGGTTGTCCGCGCTATGAAGACACTGCAGGGAGCGTGATGGGAGACCTTGTTCGGCACCGAGCCGAGCAGGAACCTCCGGGCTCCGGTCATCCCCTTGTTGCCGACCACGATCAGGTCGGCTTCAACCCGTTCGGCAACCTCGAGAATCGCATCGGCCGGATCGCCCTCCATCGGGTGCCGGTTGATCTTCACCCCGAAATCAGCGGCGATCGAAGCGGCACCGTCCAGCGCGAAGTTGACATCCTCCCGCGGGCCGAACTCATGGGCCACATCGGCCGGGGCGCCACTCCGCTCCTCCTGCGAACGGCGGGTCGGCACCGGCTCGTAGGTGCTCACCACATCAAGCGGGGCATCCGATATCCCGGCCAGCGCCGCGGCCTGCCGGACTGCCTCACGGGCCGAGTCGGAACCATCGGTACCGACGACTATGTGCTTGAACAGGGACATTGGGCTCCGATCTTCGGGGGACGGACACCGCCATCCTACCTTCGCCCCTGGACCTACCCGGGGAAGTGCCTATCTGGGAAACTCCTGCTTTGGCAAACCTTCAAATCCTGGCCCGAAGACCTCATTGGGTGTGGACATGAGCTGAATCGTCCCGATCACCACCGAGGCGACGAGAAACACGCAGATCACAACCATCAGGATTCTCCAATTGACCGGCACGACAGGCAGCGTATGAAAATATCGCCCAACACGACAGCGGGAGCCTGAAAATGAACTCGAAGCGTGCGGTACCCGAAGGACTCGAGGAAGTCGCGGAAGGGGTCTGGCTCCTGACCGGTGACATCAAAGGCGCGATGAACATCTACTTCGTCGAAGGGCCGGACGGCGAGATCGTCCAGTTCGATGCCGGGACGAGTCCGATGACCAGGAGGAACCGGCAGGTGATCGCGGAATTCGGCGGTATCGACCGGATCGTGCTCGGCCACGCACATGCCGACCATCGCGGCACCGCACCGGGACTCGGGGTCCCCGTCTATTGCCACCCGGACGAGGTCGCCGACGCCACCTCGGCGGCGTCCATCGCCCCCTACATGAACCTGAAAGAGCTCGAATTCGCCCCGGTTCGCTGGATCTATCCCTTCCTGCTCAGGCGCTGGGACGGCGGTCCGGTCGAGATCGCGGGAACGATCGAAGAGGGCGAGGAGGTCGCGGGCTTCAAGGTCATCGATTTTCCCGGCCACGCTCCCGGCATGATCGGGCTCTGGCGGGAAAGCGATGGCGTTGCCCTGGTGAGTGACACCGTCTACTTTGTCGATTCGGCCCGGCTGAGGCCGTTGCCGGAAGGCGAAGCCTCCGTGCCTCACCCGGCCTGGGCCTGGGATCACCAGAAAGCAAAGGAATCGGTGCGGAAGCTGGCCGGACTGAAGCCAAAGGTTGTTGCCGCGGGCCACGAGCATCCCCTCCGTGGTGAAGACCTGACCGACGTGCTGCTCCGGGCAGCCGACAAGTACTGAGCCGGGGAGTTTCGGGTACGGATGTTCTACAGCTGGCTGCCCATGCTCCTCATCGTGGCGGGTTCGCTGGTTGTCGGCCGTGCCGTAACCAGGGCCTGCGGCCAGGAGAAGTGGTGGGGAATCGAGCCGGCGGTCGGCTTCGCGTTGCTGATGGCCGTGGAAGGCCTGCTGGCGAGAGTGCCAGGGACCAGGGCGGCGCTGGTTGCCGGGCTTCTCCTGGTCGCTGCCGTTAGTGCCTGGATCCTGCGCAAGCCTCGCCGTGAGGACCTGCCCGACTCTTACCTTTTCTGGGTTGCCGGGCTGATTGCCGCGCTGCTCTTGACCATTCCGTTCTGGGTGACCGGACATTGGGGCCTGCTCGGGATGGGCTACAACAATGACCTCGGATTGCACCTGGCCTGGGCCGAATGGCTGCGTTCCGGGTTCGGGACCGAACCATCGAACGGCTATCCGCTCGGCCCGCACGGACTGGTCGCCTCGCTTTCGGCGATCCCCGACTTCGCCCTCGGGCGGGTGTTCATCGGGCAGGTGGCCGCGATCGCGGTGCTGACCGTGATGACCGCCTGGGCGGCTGTCGAACCGCTCGGGCGCTGGCGCCGGCTGATCGCCGCACTGCTGGTCGGCCTGCCCTACCTGATGGTTTCCTACTTTGCCCAGGCCGCCTTCAAGGAACTCGCGACAGCCATGTTCCTGCTCGCCTTTGTCATCGCGCTGCCGCGGCTCACGCCGCTGCCTGCGAAGCGGCGCCTGCGGGCCGTAACCCCCCTGCTGATTCTGATGCTCGGGATCGTTTTCACCTACAGCTTCCCCGGCCTCGCCTGGCCTCTGGCCGCACTTCTGGCCTGGCTTCTGGCCGATCCCGCCTTCCGTGCCCGGATGCGACCCGCCGGGATCATCTCCAGCCTGAAGCACCCCCTGGTTGCGGCCGGTCTCGCCGGGGGCCTGGTGCTGCTGGCGGTACTCGCCTTCCTCGGCCCCTTCGGTTTCGGCGATGCCTTCTCGGAGGTCGCCGCCAGCGACGCTTTCGGGCCCGTCTCGGTGCTTGAGGGACTCGGCGTCTGGCTCACCCCCGACTACCGTCTGGCCGGCAACATGGACACCCCCCTGCCGGCAGTTCTCGGCGCGATCTCGGTACTCGCCCTGCTGGTCGCTCTCTGGTGGTGGCGAAAGCAGCCGCGCTCGCCCTATCCACTGGCTTTCCTCGCGGCGGCCTTCCTTTACCTCGTTTCCCTGCCCTGGGTTGGTGACTACTCCCTGGCCAAGGCGTTGGTCATCGCCTCCCCGCTCACCATGGTGGTTATCCTCACCGCGCTCTTCAGCGGACCCAGGGGCGGCTGGAAGCCCAGCCAGGGAATGGATTTCGGCGCCTGGGTTACCCTCGCCGCCCTTTTTGCGGTGGGCGCCGCCGCATCGAGCCTGATCGTGCTCCGCGATGCTTCCGTCTCACCGCCCGGTCACGCCGAAGAACTGGGCGCCTTCAAGAAAGAGGTTCGCGGCAAGAGGGTGCTCTTTGCCGACCAGGACCGGTTCGCGCCCTACTACCTGAGCGGCGCCGAGGTCTCGGTTCCCCTGGCCGAGTTCCCCGATCCGAAAGTGATCGAGAACCCGAAAAAGCCGTTTCAGGGCGACACCGGCCAGGGCGTGATCGATTTCGATTCCTTCGACGCCGAAACCATGCAGCTGTTCGACTATGTGATTACCACCTCGGCGGGCTTCCAGAGCAAGGCGCCGCCGTTTTACCAAGAGGCGGACAGGACCAACTCCTACATCCTCTGGAAGCGGGTCGGCGAGGCAGTCAACCGGCCGATCCTCAACGAAGCCACCCTCCCCGCCCGGCTGGTGGATTGCTCGGGTGCCGGCGGCCAGTACTTCTCGACCGAGGTGGACGGCACCGCAACCGTCATGCCCCAGGCGGTACTGGCTCTGCGCGACCAGTGGCAGCCTTCACCCGATCTGAAGCTCGGCGAGTCGGCCAGCCTGACGCTCGACCTGACCCCCGGGTTCTGGTGGCTTTCCATGCAGTACTTCACCCCGCAGGGCTTCACCCTGACAACCGACCAGGGATTCAAACGGGTCTTCAAACCGGCCATTGACGGGCAACGGCTGGCAAACCAGGAAACCGGCAGCAACGGACAGTTCTGGCCTGCCGGGGTGATCGAGGTCAAACGGGCCGGCCCGGTCACGATCACCGTGAAGGCCAAAGACCCGACTTCCGTCCAGAGGATCACCGGCTACTCCCGAAGCACCAAACTGGGCCGGGTTGCCGCGATGAACGGCCTCGGCCGCAAGAAGGTGGCCATGAACCAGATCTGCAACCAGTGGGTGGATTACTTCCGCCGGGTTCCGATCTCGGTCTTCCGCCAGAACGACACCCGCCGTCTCGCGGCCGACCGGCGCCGGGCAGTCCGCCAGGCCCGGCGGTTCAACCGGATCGAGGGAGTCGGCCTGGCGAGCAGCGATCAGGAGTGATCGCCGCCCTGGCCTGCCACGGGCCGGGCATCAAGGACCAGCAGTGTGGCCCGGCCATCCGGTGCGACCGGTTTCTCCTCGGTCGCCAGGTGGATCTTGGCCGGCATGGTACCGGCCTGCGGGATCACCGCCGCCAGGGGGATCGCCCCCTCCGGGACCGGGTCGAGCGGTCCGACCACCGAGACCGGTTCCCCGGCCGA